>CAZXBN010000009.1:0-12788 GCA_964638845.1 uncultured Candidatus Saccharibacteria bacterium | reverse complement strand
AAAAAAAAAGAGGAGAAATAAAAAAAAGAAATAAAAAAAGAAATTAAAGAACTAGGTAAAAAAGAAGAGAAAACAGATCAAGAGATTGAATCAATGTACCAAAAAGCATTAAAACAAGCGGAGAAAGAGCCAGAGCATAAGAATTTTGACCAGCTTGACCTAAAAGAACAAAACAAAATCAAGGATGCATTCAAAGGATTGTTTTAACTAAACTATAACTAAAAAGACTACACCACTAAGTAGTCTTTTTTATTTTAATTGCATTTCCTTTATCAAGTCGACCATCGATAGCTCCCCCTTTATAATAGTCTTTTTAAAATTTTCGATCTGTTTCGAAATATCTTAACCTTTTATTCTTTTTAATGCGGTGAGGCTGGGATTCGAACCCAGGGAGATATTGCTACCTCACATCGTTTCCAACGATGCGCTTTCGGCCACTCAGCCACCTCACCACTACATTGATTCTAATATTTTTATCCTCTCTTTAACTGGAGGATGAGTCATAAATAATTTTGCCAAAAAATTCTTTTCTTTTAAAGGGTTTGAAAAATATAAATGAGCAGTTGAACTATTTAATTTTTTCATTCTATTATCACTAGAAGAAATTTTTCTTAAAGCATCAGCTAATCCTTCAGGGTCTCTAGTCAGTAAAGCTCCATCTGCGTCAGCTAAAAATTCTCTTTTTCGTGAAATAGATAATCTAATTAAAGAAGCTGCTAAAGGAGCTAATAAAGCTCCAACTAAACCCAATAAACTTAATAATCCAGAATTTTTCTTTCTTTTTCTTCCTTGTAAATAACTAAATCTTAAAAACATTCTTGCCAAAATTGAAACAACACTTACTAAGACTACCACAAGACTAGCTAAAAATACATCCTTATTACCAATATGAGCTAATTCATGAGCAATAACCCCTTCTAGCTCTCTTCTATCTAGTTTATCTAATAATCCCTGAGTAACAACCACTTTAGCTTCCTCTTTTTTTCTCCCAGTCGTAAAAGCATTTGGTTGTCTTTCATTACTGATATAAACATCAGGTAAAGGTAAGCCAGCTGTAATTGATAAGTTTTCTACAACTCTATAAAGTTCAGGATTATCTTTTTTTTCTATCTTTTGAGCTCCACTCATTTTTAAGATAATCTTATCAGAATAAAACCAGCCTATAACAACCTGGAATAAAGCTAAAAGAGAAGTAATAATCAAAAAGCCAATATCCTCTAAAAGATAACTAAAAAACCAACCTAATCCAATAACAAAAGACAGAAAAAAAATAATCAGAATCCAAGTCTTTCGAATATTGGAGTCTGCTTGAGAGTATAAATTAGCCATTAGAAATTAGTTTCCGGAACTTTTCTTTTATCTTTATCTTTTAATTCAAAAAAATTCATTTTTTCAAAACCAGAAAACTTAGCTACTAAATTGACTGGAAAGCTTTCTACTTTTGTATTAAAGTCACGAACATTAGTATTATAAAATCTTCGTGCTGCTTGAATTTTGTCTTCAGTGTCTCTTAATTCTGTCTGTAATTGAGAAAAGTTTTTTGAAGCTTCTAATTTTGGATACTCTTCTGAAATAGCAAAAAGAGATTTTAAACTATTAGTTAATTGATTCTCAGCTTTTCCCTTTTCTTTTACATCACTTGTACCCATTGCCTTAGCTCTTGCCATTGCAACCTTATTAAAGATTTCCTTTTCATGTTTAGCATATCCTTTTACTGTTTTAAGTAAATTAGGAACTAAGTTATACCTTCTTCTTAATTGAACATCAATATCAGCCCAAGCTTCTTTTGCTCGGTTTCTGAATTTGATTAAATCATTATAAAGAATGATTCCAATTAAAAATAAACATCCGATAATAATAGCAACTCCTTGTGTAAGCATTTTAGTTTAATATTATTGTAATTTAAACGAATTATAACATTTTAAAGCCTCCATTTGAAATGGAGGCTTCTTTTTAGAGTATCCAACCTTCTTTTTATCTTCCAAGTCCACCCATACCTCCCATTCCGCCCATACCCCTCATTGCTCCCATACTTGGTTTTTTATTACCACCATCATCATCTTCAGTTGGAAGATCAGCAACAATTGCTTCTGTAGTTAGAATAATTGAAGCAGCTGAACTTGCATTTTCCAAAGCTGTTCGAACAACTTTAGTTGGATCAAGAATTCCAGCCTCAACCATATTAACGATTTTACCTTCGGCTGCATTATAACCTTTAACCCAATCAAGGTTTTCTTTTTTACCTTTCTGATCTTCAATATCCTTAATGATTTTGTAAAGATTAACTTTGTCTGCTCCAGTATTTTCAATAATTTGTTTTAATGGAGCTTGAATAGCCTTCATTACAATTTCTTGACCAGCCTTGTAGGATTCGTTAGCATCTTCTTTTTCTTTATTCAAAAGCAAAGAAGAAGCAGTTAAGGCAATTCCTCCACCTGGTAAAGTTCCTTCAGCTACAGCAGCTTTAGCAGCAGCTAAAGCATCTTCTACTTTGTGTTGAATAGCTTTTCTTTCTACCTCAGTAGCAGCTCCAACCTTGATAACAGCAACACCACCAGATAATTTAGCTAATCTTTTCTGAAGTTTTTCTTTATCAAAATCAGAGGAAGCTTTTTTGATAGATTTTCTAAGTTGTTCAATCCTGTTTTCAATTGCTTTTTTATCTCCCTTACCTTCAACAACAATAGTTTTTTCTTTATCAGCAACAACTTTTCTTGCTGAGCCTAACTGATCTAATTCAACATTTTCTAATTTCAATCCTAATTCTTCAGAAATTAATTGGGCTCCAGTAACAACAGCAATATCTTGTAAAATTTTCTTTTTACTGTCTCCAAATCCAGGAGCTTTAATTCCTAAAACATTAAAGGCACCTCTTAATTTATTAACTACTAGAGTAGCAAGGGCGTCACCTTCAATGTCGTCAGCAATAATAACTAATTTCTTTTTTCCTGTTTTACCTACTTTTTCTAAAATAGGTAACATTTCTTGAACATTAGAAATCTTTTTATCAGTTACTAAAATATAAGAATCTTCATAAACAGATTCCATTCTTTCTGAATCAGTAATCATGTAAGGTGAAATATAACCTTCATCGAAATGTAAACCTTTAACAACTTCTTTTTCTAAACCAAAAGTATTAGATTCTTCAACAGTAACTACACCGTCCTTACCAATCTCCTCCATAACCTCAGCAATTAAATTACCCATTTCTTCACTTTCAGCAGAAATAGTAGCTACTTGAGCTATATCTTCTTTATTGCCAACCTTTTTCGAAACTTTTTTAAGAAATTTAGTAATATCTTTAACCCGATCTTTAATTCCATTACTAATTTCAGTAGGAGTATAACCAGCTTCAACAAGCTTTAATCCTTCTCTAATCATACTTTGAGCTAAAACAACAGCTGTTGTAGTTCCGTCTCCCACATTTTCATTAGTATTTTCAGAAACTTCTTTAACTATCTCTGCCCCCATATTTTCAGTTTCATCTTTTAATTCAATTTCCTTTGCAATAGTAACTCCATCATTAGTGATAGTTGGAACTCCAAAACTTTGTCCCAAAACAACGTTTCTTCCGCCAGGACCTAATGTTACTTTGACGGCATTAGCTAATTTATCAACACCCTCCTTAAGTTTTTTTCTTGCTTTTTCACTATAAAGTATTTTTTTTGCCATAATTTTATTTATTTAATAATTGCTAAAATATCGCTTTCTTTGGCAATTAAATATTCTTTGCCATCAACCTTTATTTCGTTTGGACCATATTTTGTAAATAAAACTTTTTGTCCTTTTTCAACTTCCATAGGAAGTCTTTTACCTTTTTTATTTTTTTTACCAGGACCAACAGCAACAACCTTGCCTTGTTCTGGTTTTTCTTTATTAACCGTTTCTGGCAATAAAATACCAGATTCAGTTTTTTCTTCTTTTTTACTTGGTTCGATCAAAACGTGATCGGAAAGGGGTTGTATCTTCATATTTTTTTTAAAATTATTTTAATGAGTTTTTTAGCACGCACGACTTTTGAGTGCTAAACATGTATAATAATCTTATGAAAAAGAACTAGGAGTGTCAAGAATCCTTATTTTTCTTGTTTGAAATCCTCCTTTCTGTTATCATTTAGTATATGAAAAAATTATTTTGGTACATTTTTGGCGGAGTTCTATCTATTTATTTAGCCACTCTTTTTATTGATGGAGTAATTTTAGAAATCATTCCTGGACAAAATGAATTTTTTGGTATAAAGTTTACCAAACAATGGCAATTATTGTTAATAGTAGGAGGAATTCTTGGTTTAATTAACTTAATTATCAAGCCTATTATTTCTATTTTTGCTTTACCTTTTAAGATTTTAACTCTTGGTTTTTTCCCTTTAATCCTTAATATGTTAATTATCTGGTTTTTAGATATTATCTTCTTAGAGTTTATCGTGATTGGTTTAACCCCGCTATTATTTACGGCAATCATTACTTCAATAATTAATTTCTTATTAAACTTAAAACAATGAATCAAATACTAACAATCGCCCAACTTATAATAAGCTCTCTTTTAATAGTAACTATTTTACTCCAACAAAGAGGAGGATCTTTAGGATCTGCTTTTGGTGGATCAGATACTTCTTATGCTACTAGAAGAGGAATGGAGAAACATATTTTTTGGGCCAGCATAATTTTAGCTATTGCTTTCATAGTCTTAGCTTTGCTTAATTTCTTATATTAAAATTTTTTATGAAAATACCTTCCAAAAATCAATGGAAAAAGTTTTTTGGAGTTCTAAGCAAAAAAGAGAAAATATTATTTTCTTTTTTCTTAATAACTTTTATTGGCTCTCTTTCTTTTTTAATAAGTAATTTTTATTTAACGAATACTGAAGTAGTTCCCGCCTCTGGCGGAAACTATACAGAAGGAGTTGTTGGTTCTCCTCGATTTATTAATCCTATTTATTCAGATACTTCTGATATCGACAAAGCTTTAACCGAGTTAACTTTTGCTGGATTGATGAAATATAATGAGAATGGAGATCTTGTTCCAGAGCTAGCCGATAACTACAAAATATTAGAAAATGGAAAAACCTATCAATTTACTTTAAAAGAAAACCTTACTTGGCAAGATGGGGAACCTTTGACCGCCGATGATATAGTCTTTACTATTGAAACAATTCAGAAACCTGAAATTAAAAGCCCTCTAAGACCTATTTGGCTAGGTATTAATGTTGAAAAAATTTCAGATTTAACTGTTAAATTTACTTTAAAAAACGAATCTTCTATTTTTCTAGAAAATTGTACCTTAAAAATAATACCTAAACATGTTTGGAAAGACGTCCCTTCTTCTAACTTTGCTTTATCTTCTATTAATTTTAAACCGATTGGTTCTGGTCCTTATAAGTTAAAAAATATAAAACAAGAAGATGACGGAAGTATTTCTTCAATTGATTTAGAAAAAAACAAGAATTATTATTCTTCTACTTATATTAATGATTTATCATTTAATTTTTATAAAAATGAAGAGGAATTAGTTAAAGCTTATAAGAATGGAGAGATAGATGGTCTTTCTTTAGATAAAGAAAGTTTTCCAAAAAACGGAAAATTAATTCAGTTTTCTATTCCAAGATATTTTGCTGTTTTTCTAAACCTAAAAGAGGAAAGTTTATTTCAAGAAGACAATATTAGATTAGCTTTTAATTATGCTACAAATAAAGATGCTATTTTAAATGAATTCTTTCCAAATCAAGGAGAAATAGTTAATTCCCCTATTCTTCCCAATATTTATAATTTTGAAAAACCAGAAATTATTTATCAATATGATATTGAAAAAGCAAAAAATCTATTAGAAAAAGAGGGATTTGTTTTAAACGACAAAGGAGTGAGAGAAAAAAAGAAAGAACCTGATTTAGATTTTAAATTTGAAAGAACTTTAGTGGTTGGTTCTCAAGGAAACGAAGTAACAGAATTACAAAAATGTTTAGCAAAAGATCCTGAGGTTTATCCAGACGGAACAGTAAGTGGTTATTTTGGTTCTAAAACAAAAGAGGCAATTATTAATTTTCAAGAAAAATATAAAAAGGATGTTTTAGATCCTTTTGGTTTAACAAATGGAACTGGATCAGTTAGAGGTAAAACAAGAGAAAAATTAAATGAGGTTTGTTTTGAAACTGAACCAGAGACTACTCCACTATCTTTTTCTTTATATACAGTAAATCAATCAAGATTAACCCAAATTGCAGAAACATTAAAAGATCAATGGGAAAAAGAATTGGGATGTAAAGTAACAATTGAAACATTTGATATTAATACTTTAGAAAGAGATGTTTTAAAGAATAGAGATTATGATGCTCTTCTCTTTGGAGAAATGCTATCAACCATTCCTGATCCATTCCCGTTTTGGCACTCTACTCAAAATGGAGAAATGGGTCTTAATTTAGTTAATTACGACAATAAGGATGTTGATATCCTTTTAGAAGCAAATAGGAAAATATTAGACGAAGAAAAAAGACAAGAAAAATTAGAAGAATTTCAAAATATCCTAATTCAAGACTGCCCAGCCGTTTTTCTTTATAATCCTAATTATCGTTATCTTGTTAAAAATAAAATTCAAGGACTTAAAGACTCTTTTATTACTAGCCCAGCCCAAAGATTTTGCAATATTGAAAATTGGTACATTAACACAAAAAGAGTATGGAAATAAATTTAGAGAATAAAACTCCTGATATTAGACATCTTAATGATATGAAAGAGGTTCTTTACGATAAAGAATGGGCTAAAACAGCTTCTAATTATGAACTTTACTATATGTATCGAGGACTAAAAGAAGAAAACGATTTAAGATACGACATTACTGTTATTCCAGCCAGAATGTTAGGAAAAGAATTTGTTAAAACAAAAGGACATTATCATCACCAAGAAAGAGGTGAACTTTATATCGTTTTAGAAGGAGAAGGTATTTTCTTACTTCAAAAACAAGAAGGAGAAAAAATAGTTGACACCTATTATATTAAAGGAAAGAAAGGAGATTTTATTCCTATCCCACCTCAATATGGTCACATTACAATTAATCCTTCTAAAAAAGACTTAAAAATGGCTAATTGGGTCTCTAAAAAGTGTGAATCAGACTATTCAGAAATTGGACAAAAGAAAGGAGGCTGTTATTATTACCTTGAATCAGGTTGGACTAAAAATAAAAACTATAAGGAGGTTCCAAATCTTTATTCTAAAGAACCAAATAAAAATAAACCAAATTTAGAGTTTTTAACATTAAAAAATCATGAAGAAAAATAAAATAAGCAAAGTTGTTATTCCTGCCGCTGGTTGGGGAACAAGATTTTTACCAGCTACTAAAGCAATTCCAAAAGAAATGCTTCCAGTCGTTGATAAGCCGGTTATTCAATATGTTGTTGAGGAAGCAGTTAATTCTGGAATTGAGGATATTATCATAATCACTGGTTGGCAAAAAAGAGCAATCGAAGACCACTTTGATAGAGGTCTTGAATTAGAAGATCATTTAAAAGAACAAGGAAAAACAGAAAGATTAAAAAAAGTTCAAAATATTGCAAATTTAGCCAATTTCATATATATAAGACAAAAGGGAGAACTCTATGGTAATGGACTACCCGTCCTTTCTGCTGAAGCAGCTTTAGATGACGAACCATTTGCAGTTATGTGGGGAGATGAATTTATTCAATCAAATCCTCCTCGACTAGCTCAAATGATTAAGGCTTATGAAAAACACCCTGGTGTTATCATTTCAGGAATCAGAATTAAAGATAAAGAACAAGTTTCTCGTTATGGAATTGCTGATATTGAAAAAGTTGATAAAAACTTATTCAAAATAAAAGAAATTGTTGAAAAACCAGAACCTGATCAAGCCCCATCTAATTTAGCAACTCATGGAGCTTACATCTTGCCTCCAAAGATAATTAAAATCATTAAAAATTTAGAACCAGGAAAAGATGGGGAAATTTGGCTTACAGATGCCATTAATGTTCTTATTAAAAATGGTTACCCAGTTTATGCTTGTGAAATAGAGGGAGGAAAATATTATGACACAGGTAATAAATTAGAATATTTAAAAACTGTTTTAAGGTTTGCCTTAAAAAGACCGGAATTTTCAAAAGAACTAAAAAAACATTTTAAAAATCTCATTAAATAATAAATCCATTTCATTTAAATTTGCCGGAATGGTGGAATGGTATACACGCAGAACTCAGACTTCTGTAGACAATCGTCTATGAGAGTTCAACTCTCTCTTCCGGCACTAATTATAAATTAATAATTTAATATGACAAAAAAGAAAGAAATACACGGAATTAAACACATTAAAAAACCGTCCAACTCAAAAAGAAAAAAAGGAGTAGAAAGATTGAAAGTTATTCCTCTAGGAGGATTAGAAGAAGTTGGCCGTAACATGATGATATATGAGTATAAAAGAAAAATACTCATTGTTGATGTTGGGTTTGGATTTCCAGGAGAAAATAATCCCGGAATTGATTACGTTATTCCAAATACAAAATACTTAGAGAAAAGAAAAAAAGATATTGTTGGTGTCTTATTTACTCATGGTCATCTAGATCATGTTGGAGCCTTCCCCTATGTTTTAAAGAAAATTTATAGGAAAGGTTTAAAAATAGCAGCTAGTCCTGTTACTAAAAAAATTATTTTAGGAAGACAAGAAGAGTTTCGTGACCAACCAAAAATTAAAATCAGAGAAGTAAAGGATGGATCCAAGTTAAAGGCTGGTCCCTTTAAGGTTGAATTCTTCAAACAAAACCATAACATTCCAGGAAATTTAGGAATGTTTATTGAAACACCAATTGGAAATATAGTTACTACTTCTGATTTTAAATTCGATAAAAATCCTTTAAATGATGAACCAACTGATTTCAAAAAATTAAAAAAGATTGGGAAAAAAGGAGTTCATTTATTATGCTGTGATTCTACTGGAGCTGAAGAAGAGGGTCATTCTTTATCAGAAAGAGAAATTAAAAAGAATCTAAAAAAGATTATTAAAAAAGCAAAAGGAAGAGTTATTGTTTCAACCTTTTCTTCCCTACTAAACAGAATTCAGCAAGTTATTAATATTTCTAAACAACTTAATAGAAAAGTTTGTGTTCAAGGTTATTCAATGCGAACAAAATTAGATTTTGCTAAAAATCTTGGCTACATTCAAGCTAAAAAGAATAGATTTATTAACGCCAAACAGGCCCAAGAATTACCCGATGATCAAGTAACTATCCTTTGTACTGGAACTCAAGGAGAATCAAATGCGGCCTTATCTAGAATTGCTTCAGGAAGAGATAGAAATATCAAGTTTAAAGAAAAAGATACAGTTATTCTTTCATCTTCTGTTGTACCTGGAAATGAAACCCTTGTTCAAGCTTTAAAAGATAAAATTTTAAAACAAGGGGTTAAAGTTTATCATTACGAAATGATGGATATTCATGCTAGTGGGCATGGAAAACAAGAAGAACTTAAGAAGTTTATCAAGTTAATGAACCCTAAATTCTTTATGCCAATTCATGGACAAGTTTCAATGCTTTATGCAAACGCTGAATTAGCAAAAGAAGCAGGAGTAAAAGAAAAGAACATTATCGTTGCTGAAAATGGCAATATTATTAATATTGGTAAAAATCAATATGGTATCGCTAAAAAGAAAGTGCCAGCCGATTCAGTTCTTGTTGATGGTTTAGGAGTCGGCGATGTTGGAAAAATAGTGTTAAGAGATAGGCACTCATTAGCAGAAGATGGAATGTTTGTTTTAATTATTACTGTTGATAAAAAAACTGGGAAAATAATTAAATCACCTGATATTATTTCAAGAGGTTTTGTTTATCTTAAAGAATCTAAAGATTTATTAAGAGATACCCGACAAAAAGCCAGGAAAATTGTTAGAGAGATTATGGATAATGGTGGAAATATTAATTGGAATAATGTTAAAAGTGAAATAAGAAAAAGAATAGGACAATCATTATACTCAAGAACTAAACGTCGCCCAATGGTTCTTCCTGTTATTATCGAGGTATAATATAATAAAACCATATGCGTATTTTTAGTGGAATTCGCCCAACAGGCGAAATACATCTCGGAAACTATTTGGGAGCTATCAAGCAATGGATAAAACTTCAAGAAAAAAATGAAGGTATTTATTGTGTTGTAGATTTACACGCAATAACTACTCCTTATAATCCGAAAGAATTAGAGAAAAAGAAAATTAAAACAGCTGCTACCTATCTAGCAGTTGGTTTAGACCCAGAAAAATCAATTATCTTTATTCAGTCCGACATAAAAGAACATACTGAATTAGCTTGGCTCTTAGAGACTATAACTCCAGTTGGAGAATTAAAAAGAATGACTCAGTTTAAAGAAAAATCTAAAAAACACAAAGAATATATTAATTCTGGACTTTTAAATTATCCTGTTTTAATGGCTTCTGATATTCTTCTTTATAAAACAGAAGCAGTACCAGTTGGAAAAGATCAAAAACAACACATTGAATTAACAAGAACAATAGCTAGGAAGTTTAATAATCGATTTGGAGAAACTTTTGTTATACCTAAAGCAATGATTCAAAAAAGAGGAGCCAAAATAATGTCCTTACAAGAACCAGATAAGAAAATGTCGAAATCAGGCAATCAAAAAGGATGTATATTTTTATTTGAAGAGCCAGAAAAAATTAGAAAAAAAATAATGTCAGCTGTAACCGACAATAATAATAAGGTTATTTATCAAAAAAACAAAAAAAATGGTATTTCTAATCTTTTAAAAATTTACTCCTTAACATCTGAAAAAACAATTAAAGATTTAGAGAAAGAATTTAAAAATAAAAATTATGCTAAATTTAAAAAATCATTAGCTAACCACTTAATTAAAACTTTAAAACCATTCAGAAAAAAAAGAAAAAATCTTCTTTCTCGTAAAGTTTACATTCAAGAAGTTTTAAAGAAAGGAGCTAAAAAAGCTCATACCTACGCTCAATCAACAATTCAAGAAGTTAAAAAGAAGATGGGAATTTAACCCTCCCATTTTTCGCTAACTTCAGGATACTTAGAAAGCTTTTCTCGAAAAATGCTTTCTATTTTTTTAAGACCCTTTTTAGTTTTTGATTCAAAAACTAAAACCAAATGAGGAAGATTGGAAGAAGCTCTAACTAAACCCCAACCATCTTCAAAATTTACTCTTGCTCCGTTGATATCAATTACTTTTTCTTTTCCGTATTCTTTTTTAAATTCTTCCACTAATTCATCAGTTATCTTATATTTTACCTCATCAGGGCATTTAACTTGCCAAGCTGGAGAAGTAAAATATTGAGGAGTATTTTTCATTACTTCTGATAAAGAAGACTCTTGATTAGAAAGATATTTTAATAATTTTAGAGCTGCGAAAATAGCATCATCAAAACCAAAGTAACCATGACGATAAAAAATATGTCCACTTCTTTCTCCTGCTAAAGCCGCATCAATTTCTTTTGCTTTTTGTTTAATGTAAGAATGACCTGTTTTCCACATTACAGGCTCCCCTTTATTTTTTTCAATCTCTTCAATTAAGGCTTTTGAACACTTCACATCAAAAACAATTTTAGAGCCAGGTTTTTCTTTTAAAACTTGACGAACTAATAAAATCATAAATCGATCTGGCCAAATAATATTTCCTTTTTCGTCAACCACTCCAATTCGATCACCATCTCCATCAAAACCAATTCCAATATCAGCTCCTGTTTCTTTTACCTTTGAGGCCATAATATTAAGCATCTCTGTGCTCGCTGGATTTGGTTCATGATTTGGAAATTTAAAATCAATTTCACAATTATGTTTAATAACCTTACAGCCAACCCTTTCAAAAATTGAGGGAGCAATAGGGCCAGCTGTTCCATTCCCAGCATTTACTAAAACCTTAATCGGTTTATCAATCTTAATCTTATTAATTAAGTTTTTAGAATAATCTTCAATAATTTTCTTATAATTTTTAACTTGTCCCTCCCCTTTAATGTAATCATCTTCTAAAATAATCTTATATAGTTCTTTAATCTCTTTTGGAAGTAAAGTTGAAGCATAATCATATCCCAGTTTAAAACCACTCCAACCATTTGGGTTATGAGAAGCAGTTACCATTGCCAATCCTTTAATCTTTAAATAAAATTGAGCAAAGTAAGCGATTGGACTTAAAACTTGTCCTATTTCAGTAACATTAACCCCAGTCGAAACAATTCCCTTAATTAAAGCATCTTTAATTCGGGGAGAATATTCTCGAGCATCATAACCAACAACCACATTTTTAATTTTTTTTCTAGCTAATAAAGTACCAAAGCCTTTTCCAATCAACTCACAATTTCGAGAGCTTAATTCTTCATCAGAAACCCTACCTCGAAGATCGTATTCTCGAAAAATTGTTTTTTTAATTTTAGTCATATTTTTTCTTGATTTAAATATGTTTTTATTATAGCATAAGACTATATGAGATTATACGAATTAAATTATTTATTATCTGGAGAAATTCCAGAAAAAGAAGTTTCTTCTTTTGTTAAAAAAATTGAGTCTTTAATTAAAAAGGAAGGAGCTAAAATTGAAAAAACAAAAACAACTTCTTTAAAGAAGTTGGCTTACGAAATTCAAGAAAAGAAAACTGCTTTTTTAGTAACTCTTGTTTTTAATATTAAACCAGGTAAAGTTGAAGATATAACAAGATTAATTAAAAAAGAGGATAAAATCCTTAGACATTTAATTTTTAGGAAAAAGGAAATAAAGGAAGAAAAAAAGAAAGAAAAAAAGAAAGAAAAAGGAAAAGAAACAAAAGCTGAACTCGACAA
>CAZXBN010000008.1:0-13580 GCA_964638845.1 uncultured Candidatus Saccharibacteria bacterium | reverse complement strand
TTCTTTTTTAGATTTTTTGAAAATGGTTTATAGAATTCTTCAATAATTTTTTTCCATTTCTTTTCTCCATCTGCTATTTCATCTAAATCCTTTTCCATTTTAGAAGTAAAATTAGTATCAACAATGTTAGGAAAGTGTTTAGTTAAGATATTATTAACTGCTTCTCCAACTTCTGTAATTTCAAATCTTTTATTTTTGTTTCTTTCAACATAATTTCTACTTTGAATAGTAGACATTATAGTTGCATAAGTTGAGGGTCTTCCGATTCCATATTTTTCTAAAGCTTTAATTAAACTTGCTTCTGTGTATCGAGCAGGAGGTTTTGTGAAGTGTTGATCGGGTTCTACCTTAACTAAGTTTAATTTTTCATTTTTTTCTAATTCTGGAAGAGTAGCTTGTTTAAATTTTTTAGGATAAACTTTTAAGAAACCATTGAATTTAAGGGTTTGACCAGTTGTTTTTAAGGTATATGTTTTGTCTGATTTTGCTTCAAATTTAACTGTAATCCCATCAAAGATGGCTGGAGTCATTTGACTAGCAACAAATCTTTGCCAAATTAATCTATAAAGCTTTAATTCTTTCTTTTTTAATTTCTTTTGAGATTTTGGAGTTTTATTTATATCAGTTGGTCTGATTGCTTCGTGAGCTTCTTGAGCCCCTTTTGATTTATTCTTATAAAATCTTTTCTTATTCCAGTATTTATCTCCATATTTTTTATTAATAAATTTTTCAGCCGATGAAAGAGCTTCTTTTGAGAGGTTGTAAGAATCAGAACGGTGATAAGTGATTAAACCTTTTTCATATAGAGATTGAGCTAATCCCATTGTAAATTTCGAAACAAATCTTAGTTTTTTATAAGCTGTTCTTTGTAAGGTAGAAGTTTTAAAAGGGGGTAAAGGATACTTCTTTCTTTTCTTTCTTTTTATCTTTTTTACCTTGTAGGCTGCTTTTTCTAAGTCTTTAACTATTTCTTTTGCCTCTTTTTCTGTCTTTATCCCTTTTCTTTTTATTCTTTTACCTTCCTTTTTACTTAAAGAAGCTTCTATTTTTTCTTTATCTTTTTTAAGGATTGAACAAATACTCCAATATTCTTGAGGATTAAAAGCTTCTCTTTCTTTTTCTCTTTTTGCTATTAATTTAACGGCTACTGACTGAACTCTTCCAGCTGATAAGCCTCTTAATACTTTTTTCCATAAGAAAGGGGATAGCTTATAGCCGACAATTCTATCTAGAATTCTTCTAGCTTGTTGAGCATTAACTAACTGCATATCCATTGGTCTTGGATTTTTTAATGCTTTCTTAATGGCTGATTTAGTAATTTCGTGAAAAACAATCCTTTTTGGGTTTTTTAAGTCTAAAATGTGAGCTAAATGCCAAGCGATTGCTTCTCCTTCTCGGTCTGGATCCATTGCTAGATATATTTCATCAGCTTTCTTTTTTAATTTTTTAATTTTTTTAATTACTTTTTTCTTTTTTGGATCAACAACATAATTAGGAGTAAAATCTTTTTTAATATCGACTCCTAATTTTTTTCTAGGTAAATCACGAAGATGACCAACAGTAGCTGCTATCTTGTAATCTTTACCTAGGAATTTTTTTAATGTTTTTGTTTTTGTAGGACTCTCTACAACAATTAATTTCATAAATTTTTTAAAATATCTTTTGTGTTTTTTATTTTTATTGTGTTAGGAAATGAGTCTGAATCTATAGTAAACACCTTCTTTTTTTGTTTTAAAGCTTTTCTGATTGTGCTTGAAGTTCCTGATCTTTTTCTAGCATTAACTGCTAGAATAGCACTTGATAATCCAGCTGTTATTCTATTTCTTTCAAGAAATTGTTTTTTTGAAAGTTTTGTTTGGGGAGAATACTCTGAAATTAGACAACCATTGTTTTTAATAATTTGATTTGCTAATCTTTTGTTTTTTTGTGGATAGATTTGGTTTATCCCAGCTGGTAGTACTGCAAAAGTTCTTTCTTTTTCTTTTAGTGTTGAAGAGTGAGTAATAGTATCAATTCCAGAAGCTAAACCAGAAACAATTGTAAATCTTTTACTTAATTTTTTTGTAATTTGCTGGGTCTTTTCTTTTCCTTTTTGAGTGTAATTTCTTGCTCCAACAATAGCAAAACAATTATTGTTTGGCAAAAAATTACCTTTAACGAATAAATTTCGAGGAGGGTTTGGGATGATTCTTAAAAGAGAAGGATATTCTTGGTCATTAATATTAATTCTTTTAATTTTTGAATTCATTTCAGTATTATATCTTATTTAAGGCTTAATTTAAAAAAAGAGTCATTTTTGACTCTTACTACTTTTTTTCTCTTTTTTGTTGAAAAAAGAGGGTTTTGGGGGTGGGATTATCTTTTCTTCAATACTGTCTTTCTTTTTTATTTTTCTTACGGGTGGTCTTTGATATTTTCTTTCTTTTTTCAATTTAAATACCTGTTTCAAAAATAACAATTTATTATTTTAAAATCAAATTTCTTTAATTAAAACTACTCATCGCTTTGTTAACTCCTTCATTAATTGAGGTTTTAATTGCCTTAATTGTTTGATTACTAACTTCTCTTAATTTTTCTAATTCTTTTTTATTGAATTTTTGTAAGACAAAATTTGGTAAATTTTCTGAAGCAACTGGATGATTTGGTTTAATTCCAATTCTAAAACGAACAAAATCTTTACTTTTAATTTCATTAATTATTGATTTGATTCCATTATGGCCGCCAGATCCTCGGTTTTTACTTATCCTTATTTCTCCCAAAGGAATATCGATATCATCATGAATAACCCAAAGATTATTTGGGTTTTCAATTACTTTTTTAGTTACTTTTCCTGAAGAATTCATAAAGGTTTTTGGTAAAATCATTAAAAATTCTTTATCAAAAAAACCTTTACTTGTTAAACAGTTAAGCCTTTTGTTATTTTTAAATTTAGGAAAACCTTCTTTTTCTTGAAGGTTTTTAAGGATAAACTCACCAACATTATGGCGAGTTAACTGATATTTTTCTTTTGGATTTCTTAATCCGATTATTTTTTTCATTAAATTATTATATCATTTTTAATTTTTTTGATAATAATATTTGGCGAATTTATAAGTTGATGTATAAATAAGTTTAGCAATTTAAAATTTGCTAGGAATTGATTAAAAATGGAAAAAATTAAGGTAGTCATTATTGGTTACGGAAATATAGGAAAGGGCTGTGAATTAGCTCTTCCTCAAAACGAAGACTTAGAATTGATTGGAATTTTGACAAGAAGGAAGCCAGAAAAAATTGAAACTCAACTTTCTGAAAATCAAGACAAAGTATTTAATGTCAGCGAAATTGGTAAAATCAAGGATGATGTTGATGTTGCTTTGCTTTGTGGTGGATCAGCTAAAGATTTGCCAATTCAGGGTCCAAAATATGCAAGATTTTTTAATACGGTTGATAGTTATGATAACCATGGAAAAATTTTGCAGTATAAAAAGGATATGGATGTTGTTGCTAGAAATAGTAATAATACATCAATAATTTCTGTTGGTTGGGATCCTGGTGTTTTCTCTGTTGAACGTCTTTTAGCTCAAACCTTCATTAAGGGTTGTCAGGTCCGAGGTTTTTATGGACTTGGCGAAAAAGGAGGATTGAGTATGGGGCATTCTGATGCTCTTCGAAGAATTGAAGGAGTTGAAGATGCTCGACAATACACTCATGCTAAGCATGAGGCGATTGAGAGGATGAGAAGTGGAGAAAACCCTGATTTATCTCAACAAGAGATGCATTGGCGGGAATGTTTTGTAGTTTTAGAACCAGGAGCAGATCGGAAAAAGATTGAAAAAGAGACAAAGACAATGGAAGGATATTTTAAGCCTTATGATGTGAAAATTGTTTTTACAACTCAAAAAGGCTTAAATAAGGTTGCCTCTGATAGGGGGCAATGCCATGACGGGCTTGTTATAGCAAGTGGAAAAACTGCTAGTGGTCATAATTCTTTAATCGAATATCGTTGTAGTTGGGATAGTAATCCAGAAGCAACGGCAAATATTATGATTGCATATGCAAGAGCTTGTTACTGGATAAACAATGAATTAGCTCTTCCTGGAGCTTTGACCCCAATTGATGTGCCTCCGGCTTATTTAAGCGAGCTTAATTTTCAAGAAATGCTTAAAAAGCACTTAATTTAATTTTTTTTAATTTTATAATATTTTTTTGCCTTTTCTTAATTGAAAAGGCCTTTATTTTATTAAAATTTGATTTTAAGGTAAAAAGCTGTTAAAATATAAATCATATTAAGACTAAAAAATAATGAAAAATAATTTTTTTAAGTTTAAAAAGGACTCTTTTTTTGTAGAAACTATCAAATTGGTAGTTTTGGCTCTTCTTATAGTTTTACCGATTAGATATTTTATTTTTCAACCTTTTTTTGTTCAGGGATCTTCGATGTATCCAAATTTTGAAGATCGTGATTATTTAATCGTTGACGAATTGAGTTATCGTTTTAGAGAACCACAAAGAGGAGAAGTTATTATTTTTAAGTACCCTAAAGATCTTTCCCAATTATTTATTAAAAGAATAATTGGTCTTCCGGGAGAAACTATAGAAATTAAGGAAGGAAAAGTTTTTATTACTAAAAATTCAGAAACAAGACCTTTAGAAGAAGATTATGTTTCTTCTAATAATCAAACATTAGGTAATATCCGAGTAAAATTAGATAAAAATGAATATTTTGTTCTCGGAGACAATAGAATGTTTTCTTCTGACTCCCGTCGTTGGGGGAGTGTTCCAGAAGATTATATTGTTGGAAAAGCTTATTTAAGGGCTTGGCCTTTTGATTCAGTGACTGTTTTTGAATATCCTAACTATTAAAAAAATATGGGAAAACCAAAATTTCAAAGTTTAAAGGGAATGCGTGATATTTATGGCGACGATCAAGAATATATTGAAAGAATTTATAAAGTAGCTAAAAAAATAGCTAATTTTTATGGTTTTAAAAAAATAGAAATCCCTCTTTTAGAAGAAACTAAAGTTTTTTCAAAAGGGATTGGTTTAGGTTCTGAGGTTGTTCAGAAGCAAATGTATTCTTTTGAAACTAAGGGAGGTGAAGATGTGACCTTAAGACCAGAAGGAACAGCTTCAATTGTAAGAGCTTATATTGAAAATGGATTAAAAAGCACTCCTGCTCCTACTAAATTTTGGTATTTTGGACCAATGTTTAGATACGAAAAGCCACAAAAGGGAAGATATCGTCAATTTTGGCAATTTGGGTTAGAGAGTTTAAGAGAAAAAGATTTAGTTAGGGATGCTGAAACAATTGTTGTTCTTTATAAGATTTTGGAAAGATTAAAAATTAATAATTTAGTAGTTGAAGTTAATAGTATCGGAGACAAATGTTGCCGTCCTGACTATATTAAAAAACTAAACAAATATCTTAAATCTAAAAAACATTATTTATGTTCTGATTGTTTGAAAAGATTAAAAGATGGTAATTCGTTAAGAGTTTTAGATTGTAAAAAGAAAAAATGTAGAGTTGTTGTTTCTCAAGCTCCAAAAATTATCGATAATTTATGTAAGGATTGTCATAAGGGCTTCAAAGAATTATTAGAATTTTTAGATGAGTTAAAAATTCCTTATATTTTAAATCCTTATTTGGTTAGAGGTTTAGACTACTACAATGGAACTGTTTTTGAAATATTTTCTGTTAACGAGAAAGATGAAAATGAAGACAAGGAAGAAGATGAGGAAAAGAAAGAAAAAAATGAAGACAAGGAAGAAGATGAAAATGAAGACAAGGAAGAAGATGAAAATGAAGACAAGGAAGAAGATAAAGAGAAAGAATTTTCTAAACTTGCTTTAGGAGGAGGAGGACGATATGATCATTTAGTCAATCTTTTAGGAGGGAGGAAAAAAGAAGGAACTCCAGCTGTTGGAGCAGCACTAGGAATAGATAGGCTTGTAGAGTTAATGCAAGAACAAGAAATAAATCTCTATGAAGGTAAACAACCAGAAGTCTTTTTAGCTCAAGTCGGAAGTCTAGGAAAAAGAAAAGCTTTAAAGTTAAAAGGAGAATTTATGAAAGCAAGAATGCCAATTTTAGAAGCTCTTGGAAAGAATTCATTAAGAGCTCAATTAGAAGTAGCTAACAAAAGAAATGTTAAACTTGCTTTGATCCTAGGCCATAAAGAAGCCTTAAAAGATAAAATTCTTATTAGAAACATGGATACTGGAAAACAAAAAAAGGTAAAAATTAAAAATGTTATTAAGAAAGTTAAGAAAATGTTGAAATGAAAGATTGTATTTTTTGTAAAATAGCAAAAAAAGAAGAAAAAGCAGAAATAATTCATGAAAATGATAATTTAATTGTTTTTAAGGATATCAAACCAAAAGCACCAATTCATTATTTAATAGTTCCTAAAAAACATATTAAGTCAATTAATGAATTAAAAGAAGAAAATAAAGACTTAATAGGAGAAATGGTCTTGACGGCTAAAAAAATAGCCGGTAAAGTTGGAATTAAAGATTCAGGTTATAAATTAATATTTAATGTTGGTCGTGGAGGAGGACAGATAGTCGACCATCTCCATTTACACGTTTTAGGAGGTTGGAAAAAATCATCTTAATTAAAAATAATTATGGCTTTACATATAAAAAGAAAACAAAAACAAAGTTCTAGAAATCTAGTTCGTAATTTTAGTAGACGAGTCAGAAGAAGTGGAATTTTAGCTAGATCTAAAAAAACAAAATATCATCAACGGGAAAAATCAGATCAGATTAAAAAAAGAAAAGCTCTTAGAAAGCTCAAAAAGATTCGTCAGTACAAAAAAATGAAAAAACTAGGTTTAAGATAATATGTTGAAAGAGAAAATTAAAAAAGATTTTAAAAAAGCCTTTAAGAATAAAGAAAAAGGCAAGGTTTCTGTTTTAAAAATGTTAAAAACTGATATCACTAAAAAAGAAAAGAATAAGCGATATCAATTAAATAAAGAAAAAGATTTAACTGAGGAAGAATTAGCAAAGGAAAGCTCTTTGACTGATGAAGAGATTTATTCTGTTATTAATTCAAAAATTAAACAATCTAAAAAATCTATTGAAGAATTTGAAAAGGGGGATCGTCAAGATTTGGTTAAAAAAGAAAAAAAGGAAATTAAAATTTTAAAAAAATACCTACCAGAACAACTTTCTGAAGAAGAATTGACTAAAATTATTAAAAAAACTATTGATCAGTTAGGCGCAAAAGGAATGCAAGATATGGGAAAGGTTATGCCTAAGGTTATGGAAAAAGTAAAAGGAAAAGCTCCAGGTTCTAAGGTTTCTAAAAAAGTGAGAGAAGAGCTTTCTTAATAATGGTTGAAGTTAATAATTTAACTTCTGTTGAGGTTGATCAATCTTTATTGAAAAAAATTGCTAAAATTGTATTGGAAAAAGAGGGAAAAAAAAGCAATAGTTTATCTATTGCTTTAGTTAAATCAAAAGAAATAAAAAGATTAAATAAAAAGTATAGAAAAAAGAACTCTGTAACCGACGTGTTATCTTTTTCTAGAAAAAATGATATTATAAAAAATGATAGAGAAAAATTAAAAGGAGAAATTGTTCTTTGTCTTGAGCAAATTAAGAAAAATGCTCAAAATTTTAATAAGAAATTTAAAAATGAATTAGCTTGGGCTTTAATTCACGGAATTTTACATCTTTTTGGCTACAATCACAAAAAAGAAAAAGAAGCCCATAAAATGAGAAAAAAAGAAGAATATTATTTAAGTTTTTTAAATTAATAACTTTCAATGTCAAAAGAAAATTTTGTAACAGGCTTAGATATTGGTACTTCAAAAATCAAAGCCTTAATACTTAAAAAGAACTCTAAAAATCATTTAGAACTTATTGATAAATTTGAAACTAAATCCTTAGGAGTTCGAAAAGGTTCTGTTGTTGAAGTTAAGAAGACTACAAATGTTATTAAGAACCTTTTATTTAAGATTAAAAAAGAATTAAATCGAGATCTTAATTCTGTTATTGTTAATATTGACGGAAGTCATTTATTCGCTAAACCTTCTCATGGTTTAGTTTCTGTTTCTAGGGCTGATAATAAAATTTCAGAAGAAGATGTTAATAGGGTTTTAGAAGGAGCTCAAACCTTTAATTTATCTTCCAATAATGTAATTTTTAATGTTCGCCCTAAAAAATTTACCGTTGATGATATGGGGGATATTCAAGAACCGATTGGTTTAGAGGGGGTAAGATTAGAGGCTGATGTTTTGGCTTTAGGAGGATTTGAGCCTTGGCTTAAAAATACAGAAAAAGTTTTAAATAATCTTGATTTAGAGATTATTAAGAAAGTTCCTTCTTCTATTGCTGCTGCGAGAGCAGTTTTAACAGAGAAACAAAAAAGATTGGGTTGTGCTGTCTTAGATATTGGAGCGGCAATTAGTTCAGTTGCTGTTTTTAAAAACGGCCATTTAATTTATTTTTCTGTTTTGCCAATTGGCTCTAATAATATTACTTCAGATATTGCTGTTGGTTTAAAAGTTAATCCTGAGATGGCTGAAAAAATTAAGTTGAAATATGGTTCTTGTTCCTTAAAGAAAGGAAAAAAGAAAAGAAGTATTAAGTTTAATGGTGAAGAAGAAGAGTTTTCTCAGAAGTTTTTAACCGAGATAGTTAGATTAAGAGTTTCAGAAATTTTTGAAAAAACTCATAAAAAAATGGAAAAAGAAGTTTCAAGCGAAATGTTGCCTTCGGGAATTGTTTTGACTGGTGGAGGTTCAAAATTGTACGGAATAGTTAAGTTAGCAAAAGAAAAGTTTTCATTGTATGCTTCGTTAGGAAAATTTAGTGGTCCCTTAGAAGCCGAGGATGATTTAAGTTTAGCAACTGTTTATGGTTTAGCCTTATCAGGAGTTGACGAATTAAAAGCAGAAAAGAGTTCCGGATTTTTTTCCGGTTTAAGTTCTAAATTTGAAGATTTATTTAATCTTTTAAATCCGTAAAATGAAAAAACCAATTAAAATTAAAGTTATTGGAATTGGGGGGTCTGGTGGGAATGCTATCTTAAGAATGAATGATTTTGATTTGAGTGATGATGTTGAGTTAATTGCTATTAATACTGATTATAAAGATTTGAAAAAGAGTAAAGCTGATGTGCAGATTAAAATAGAAAATAAAACTTCTCAGGGGTTGGGGACAGGAATGAATCCAAAAATAGCAAGAGAGGCTGCCGAAGCTAATAAAGAGGAGATTAAAAAACAATTAGAAGGTGCTGATTTAGCACTGATTGCTGGCGGATTGGGGGGAGGGACTTGTAGTGGGGCCTCACCAGTTGTTGCTGAAATTGCTAAAGAGGTAGGAATTTTAACTGTTGCTATTGTAACTTTGCCTTTTTCGTTCGAAGGAAAGAAAAGAATGAAAATAGCTAAAGAAAGTAAGAAATTGCTTGAAAAAGAGGTTGACGCTTTAATTACAATTAAAAATGATAAGTTAATGGAAATTTTTGATTTAAAAACTTCAGTAGAAGAAGCTTTTTGGGCTTGTGATGATATTCTAAGAAAGGCAGTAAGTTCAATTTCCAGCCTTGTTCTTTCTTCTGGAATTGTTGATGTTGATTTTGCTGATGTTAAATCAATTTTAAAAAATTCAGGAACCGCTTTCTTTGGTATTGGTTTTGGTAAAGGAAAGAATAGATCTAAAAAAGCTTTAGAAGAGGCAATTAAATCTCCTTTTTTAGATTCTTCAATTGAGGGCGCAAAAGGAGTTTTATTTAATGTTTCAGGCGAAGAGATTAGTTTAACAGAAGTTGAAGAAATCGGAAAAATGATTTCTAAAAAAATTGACTCAAAAGCAAAAGTTATTTTTGGTGTTGCTCAAGACAAAAAAGTTAAAAAAGGGCAAATTAAAATTGCACTTGTGGCGACCGGATTTTAAAAAAAACATTAAAAATTTTTCAAAAAAAGACGAAAAAAAGCGCGAATTTGACGCGCTTTTTAAATCGGAGTAAAATGAGGTAATAACCTTTTAAAAATTTATGGAAAAAATAAAAAAAGTTAAAAAAAGAGATGGTACAATAGTCGATTTTGATCAAAACGAAATCAAAGAAGCGGTTTTTAAAGCTGTTACTGCGACTGATCAAGGTAATGGTGGAAAATCTAAAAAAATATCTAAAAAAGTTACTGATCTTTTAAATAGAAGATTTAAAAAAGAGGAAATTCCAACCGTTGAACAGATCCAAGATGTTATCGAGGAGGTTTTAATTTTAGAAGGCTTAGTTAAAACAGCTAAAGCTTTTATTTTATATCGAGAACAAAGAAGAAAGGTTCGAGAGGCTGTCGAGGCAAGTGAAAAAGCAGTTGATCGAATTGATAGTTACTTGGGAAAGCTTGATTGGGAGGTGCAAGAGAACGCAAATATGTCTTTTTCTTTACAAGGACTTAATCGTTACGGAATTGCTTATATTGTTAAAAAATACTGGTTAAATAAAATTTATCCACAAGAAGTTAGGGAAGCTAATCAATCTTGTGCTTTACATTTACATAATTTAGATACTCTAGGTTGTTATTGTATGGGTTGGGATTTATATGATCTTTTAACAAAAGGTTTTGGGGGTGTTTCTGAAAAATTAGAATCTAAACCACCTAAGCATTTTGGTGCTGCCTTAGGTCAAATAGTTAATTTTTTATACACACTACAGGGAGAATGTGCCGGAGCAGTTGCTCTTTCTAATTTTGACACTCTTTTAGCTCCTTTTATTCGTTATGACAACTTAACTTATAATCAAGTTAAGCAGGCAATGCAGAGATTTCTTCATAATATGGCGGTTCCAACAAGAGTTGGTTTTCAATGTCCTTTTACTAATGTTACTTTAGATTTAAAACCGGCTCCTGTTTTTGCCGATCAACCTGTTATTATCGGAGGAGAAGCTCAAGAAGAGACTTATGGTGATTTTGAAAGCGAAATGGAACTTTTAATTAAAGCCTTTTACGAAACTATTTTAGAGGGAGATAAAGATGGAAGACCTTTTCATTTTCCAATTCCAACAATAAATATTACTAAAGATTTTCCTTGGGGGAGTGAGTCTGCTGATTTAATTTTTAAGGCTTCAGCAAAATATGGAACTAATTATTTTGCCAATTATATTAATTCATCGATGGATCCTTCCGATGTCCGTTCAATGTGTTGTCGATTAAGATTAGATTTGAAAGACTTACATAACCGGGGAGGTGGTGGATTATTTGGAGCAGGTTCTTTAACTGGAAGTATTGGGGTAGTAACAATTAATTTACCTCGAATTGCTTATACTTCTAAAACTAAAAAAGAATTTAAAAAAGAACTAGCAAGATTAATGGATTTAGCGAAAGAAAGTTTAGAAATTAAAAGAAAGAGTTTAGAGGATTATATTGAAAAAGGTCTTTATCCTTACTCAAGATATTATTTGGGAAAAGTTAAGAAAATGAGAGGTAGTTATTATGCTAACCATTTTTCAACAATTGGTTTAGTTGGAATGAATGAAGCTTGTTTGAATTTTATGGGAGGAGATATTACCTCTAAAAAAGGAGAAAAATTTGCTTTAGATGTTCTTGATTTTATGAGAGATAAATTAAAAGAATATCAAGAAGAGACGGGCCATATTTATAATTTAGAAGCAACTCCTGCCGAATCAACTGCTTATCGTTTAGCAATTGCTGATAAAGAAAAGTATCCGGAAATTATTACTGCTGGGACTGAAGATAATCCTTATTATACTAATTCGAGTCAATTACCAGTTGGTTATACAACTGATGCTTTTGAAGCTTTAGAACAACAAGACGAATTTCAATGTAAGTACACAGGGGGTACTGTCCTCCACCTATTTTTAGGTGAAAAAATTAAAGAGATTAAAAGTGCTAAAAAATTAGTTAAAACTGTTTTTGAAAAATATAAATTGCCTTATGTTACTTTAACTCCTACTTTTTCAATTTGTCCGGTTCACGGCTATCTTTCAGGAGAACACTTTACTTGTCCGAAATGTGCTGTTGAACAAAAATGTGAAGTTTATTCTCGAATTGTTGGTTATTTAAGACCAGTTAAAGAATGGAATAAAGGAAAAACCCAAGAATATAAAGAAAGAAAGGAATTTAAAAATAAGGAATCTATTTCAAAAGCTAATAGTTCTTTAGGTTTATCATGAAATTAGGTGGGGTAGAACGATTAACTTTAATTGATTATCCTGGAAAAGTTGCAGCCACAGTTTTTACACTTGGCTGCAATTTTCGTTGTCCTTTTTGTTATTCAAAAGAATTAGTTTTACCTGATAAAATTAAAATACAACCAACTATTTCTGAAAAAGACTTTCTTAATTTTTTAGATAAAAGAAAAGGAAAATTAGAAGGAGTTGTTTTATGTGGTGGGGAACCAACCCTTCATCAAGATTTACCTAGTTTTGCAAAAAAGATAAAAGATAAAGGTTTTTTGGTTAAACTTGATACTAATGGTTCTAATCCAGAAATGTTGGAAAAATTAATTAAAGAAAACTTAATTGATTATGTAGCAATGGATATCAAAGGCCCAAAAGAAAAGTATGGAATGATGACAGGTTTGAAAGATAAGTGGAATCAAGAAATGATGGGAAAAATAGAGAAGAGTGTTGAAATTTTAAAAAAAGGAGATATTGGCTATGAATTTAGAACAACGGTTATCCCTGATGTTTTAAAAGAAGACGATCTTTTAAAGATGGCAGACTGGATAAAAGGAGCGGAAAAATATTATTTACAAAATTATCGAGTTCAAAAAGAGACAATTAATCCTGAATTTCAAAAGAAAAAACCTTACGAAGAAAGCTTTTTAGAAAAAATTAGAGCTAAAATTAAAGATAATTTTAAAGTTTGCAAGATTAGATAAAAAAGACCATTTAATATTTATTAAATGGTCCGCCTAGCTTTTCTTTTTTTGTGAATGTTTCCAAAAAAGTTTTTTTTGGGCTAGGGTATAAATTGATCCCAATTATATCTTCGATTATTCTTAAAAGTTCCTTATTAATGAAAAAAAGAGCTCCTAATTTTTCTTCGAATTTGATAAATTTACTCTTTAATTCTTTGTTTTCTTTTTCTAAATCCTCAATTCTTTTCTTTAAAGAGGGCATAACTTAAAATTAATTCTAATTCTTTAATTTGTCAAATATGGGCAAATCTCAATTATTTTTATTTCTCTGTCTTTCTTTTATTTTTGGAATTTATTTTGGTTCTTTATTACCTTATTTCAATTATTTACTTTGGGTGGCCCTTATTAATATTATTTTTCTTATTTTTGTTGAAAAGAATGAAAAAGTCTTTTCTTTTTTATTATGCTTATCTTTTTTATTTTTAGGGGTTTGGAGATACCAATCTTTTAATTTAAAGGTTCAAAACAATGATCTTCAGGATTATTTTGAGAAGAAAGTTTCTTTTGTTGGACAAGTAGTTGAGAGGCCGGAACCAGGATCTTCAACTAGAAAAATGAAAATTAAATTAAAAGATTTAGATGCTCAAGTTTTGGTTACTGCTTGGAAATATCCTCAGTATTATTATGGAGATAAGTTAAAAATCAAAGGAAAATTAGAAGAGCCAGTTGTTTTTGAAGATTTTGATTATAAGTCTTTTTTGGCTAAA
>CAZXBN010000007.1:0-16582 GCA_964638845.1 uncultured Candidatus Saccharibacteria bacterium | reverse complement strand
GTACTATTTGATGTCTGGAAATTCTTTGCTGATAATAATGTTAATATTGCTTTTTCTTATATTGAAGGAGAGTCTTTGTTAATTCAATTAGATTCTTTAGGAATTGCTGCCTCAACTGGTTCAGCTTGTTCTTCTCAAAAATTAAAATCTAGTCATGTTTTAAAAGCAATTGGCTTAAAACCACAAGAAATTCAAGGATCTTTGAGGTTAAGTTTAGGGAGGTGGTCTAAAAAAGAAGATGTTGATCACGTTTTAAAAGTTTTACCGGAGGCAGTCGAAAAATTAAGAAAAATATCTCCATTTAAAAAATGAATTATAGTAAAGAAGTTCTTGATCATTTTAAAAATCCACGAAATGTTGGTGAGATGAAAAATCCAGATGGGGTTGGAAAAGTTGGAAATATTGCTTGTGGTGATGTGATGTGGGTTTACATTAAAGTGAAAGAAAAAAACAATAAAAAAATAATAGAAGACATCAAATTTAAAACTTTTGGTTGTGTTGCTGCTTTATCGACAAGTAGTGTTTTGACAGAACTAGTAAAAGGAAAAAGCTTTAAAGAATCTCTTAATATTAAAAAGGACGATATTATAAATTCTTTAGGTGGTTTACCGGAAATAAAAATTCATTGCTCGTTTTTAGCAATTGATGCTTTATGGGAAGCTATTTATAATTATTTATCAAAAAATAATTTAGAGATACCTGAAAAAATAGAAAAAAATCATCAAAAAGTTATTAAAGATTTAAAAATTATTGAAGATAAAAATAAATGAAAAAGGTTCTTTGTGCTATTTCTGGTGGAGTTGACTCTGCAGTAGCAGCTTTTCTTTTAAAAGAAAAAGGTTTTGAGGTTAATGGAGGATTTATGAAGCTTTTTAATAATAAAAAGTCTAAAGAAGCAGAATTAAAGGCTCGGAAAATAGCTAAAAAATTAAAAATCCCTTTTTATTCTTTTGATTTTAGTAAAGAATTTAAAGAGGAGATAATTGATTATTTTATTCAAACTTATAAAGAAGGGAGAACTCCAAATCCTTGTGTTGTTTGCAATAAAAAAATGAAGTTTGGTTTTTTTTGGAAAAAAGTTCAAGATTTAAAAATGGATTTAATGGCCACCGGCCATTATGTTATTAAAGAAAATAATAATAATTCTTTTCAAATTAAAAAGGGAAAGGACAAAAATAAAGATCAGTCTTATTTCTTATGGCAGTTAAGTCAAAAACAACTACAAAACACTTTATTTCCTTTAGGAGAAATGAAAAAAGAAAAAGTTAAAAAGATAGCTAAGAAGAATAATCTTTTAAAATCTATACCTGAAGAATCACAAAATATTTGTTTTATTCAAGATTCAGTTCAAGAATTTTTAAAGAAAGAATTTAAAAACCAGCCTGGAGAGATTGTTGATAAGGAAGGGGAAGTATTAGGGAAGCATAAAGGTTTATGGCTTTATACCATTGGCCAACGAAAAGGAATTCGAATTTCAGGAGGCCCTTTTTACGTTTTAAAGAAAGACTTAGAAAATAATAAATTGATTATTACAAAAGATAAATCTGACTTGATTAGAAAAAAAATAAAAATTAAAAATATTAATTGGATTTCTGGAAAAGAACCCTCTTTCCCTTTAAAGTTAAAAACTCAGATTAGATATAGAGGAGAATCTTTAAAATCAAAAATCAAAAAAGAAGAAGATTGTTTTTTATTAAGTTTTGAAAAAGGTCAAAAAGCTGTTTCTTCTGGTCAATCAGCAGTTTTCTATAAAAATGGTATAGTTTTAGGAGGAGGGATTATTTGTTAAAATTTATTTATGAAATATATTATTTGTCATTATCACGAAATAGCTTTAAAGGGGAATAATAGGAGTTTTTTTGAAAAAAAACTAGTTCAGAATATGAAATCTTTTTTACCAAAAGATAGTTTTGATTTTATTAAAAGGATTTCAGGAAGAATTATTATAAAATTAAAAAAGAAAGGAGTTCAACGAAAAAAAGAAATTAAAAAAATTTTGAAAAATCAATTTGGAATTGTTTATTTTTCTTTTGCTGAAAAATGCGATCAAGATATAGAGTCTATTAAGAAAACAAGTTTAAAACTTTTAAAAGAAAGAGAGTTTAAAAGTTTCCGAATTACAACAAAAAGATCAAATAAAAACTTTAAATTTAAATCACCAGAAGTTAATGAAAAGGTTGGAGCTTATATTGTTGAAAAATTAAAAAAAGAAGTTGATTTAGAAGGCTTTGATCAAAATCTTTTTATTGAAATTGTTCAAGACTATGTTTTTATTTATTCCTCTAGAGTAGAGGGAAGAGGAGGGTTACCAGTTGGGGTAAGTGGAAAAGGTTTAGTCCTAATGTCAGGCGGAATTGATTCACCAGTTGCTTCTTTTTTAGCTATGAAAAGAGGAATTGAAGTATCTTTTATTCATTTTCAGTCTTTGCCTTATACTAAGCAGGAATCAATAAATAAAGTTAAAAGATTAGTTCAAATTTTGACTAAATTTAATTCTAATTTAAAATTATATTTAACTCCTTTTAGTGAAATTCAAAAGAAAATTTTATTAACAGCACCAGCTAAATTAAGAGTAGTTTTATATAGAAGAATGATGGCAAGAATTGCTGAGCAATTTGCCAATAAAGAGAATTTTAAAGTTTTAATTACAGGAGAAAGTGTTGGTCAGGTTGCTTCTCAAACCTTGGAAAATATTAATGCAATTAGATCGGCAATTAATAAATTAGTATTAAGACCTTTAATTGGATGGGATAAACAAGAAATTATTGAGAAGGCAAAAGATATTCAAACTTTTAAAACCTCAACTTTACCCTATGAGGATTGTTGCTCAAGATTTGTTCCAAAACATCCGGCTACTAAAGCTCGAATAAAAGATTTAGAAGAAGCAGAAGAGAAAGTTAATATAGACGAGCTAATTGAAAAGGCAATTAAAGAAACAAAATTATTTAATTTTAAATTTAAAGAAGAATGAAAAACATTTTTTTGAAAACATTTTTAATAAGTTTTTTGGCTTTGTTATTTTTAAATGGTTCGGTTTTTGCTGAAGAAAAAAATGAAATCAATTTTTTTTATAGTGATTATTGTCCTCATTGTGCAAAAGAAGAACAATTTTTAGATACCGTTGAAGAGCAATATCCAGAAATTAAAATTAATCGATTTAGTGTTACAAGTAATAAGGAGTCAGTTAAAAAACTCCAATCTTTTTATCAAGAATATGATGTTCCAGAAAGGAATTGGGGATTAGTTCCAGCTTTATTTACGAACAATCAATACTTTATTGGTTTTAGTGAAGAAACTAAAGAGCAGATTATTGATTGTTTGGAGGATTGTTCTGATCTTGAAAAAAATATTTATAATATTGATCTTCCTTTTTTAGGAACAATCGATACTTCCGAAATGTCTTTAGGTTTTTTAACTATTATTTTAGGTTTATTGGATGGTTTTAATCCTTGCGCAATGTGGGTTTTACTTTTTTTAATCACTTTACTACTTAATGCTCGCTCTCGAAAAAGAATGTTGTTAATTGGAGGAACCTTTTTAGTTGCTTCGGGCTTAGTCTATTATTTAATTTTGAATGCTTGGTTAAAATTATTTTTAGCTGTCTCCTATGTTAATATTGTTAGAAATTTAATTGGAGCTTTAGCTTTGGGAGTTGGGGTTTGGCAACTTTATAACTTTATTACTTACAAGCCTGGGGTTTGTAAAGTTACTCAGGGGGGAGAAATTCAAAACAAGGTAAGAGGAAAAATTGAAGATAAGGCCAAGGAGGTGGCTGAATCTTCAATGAGTTTTAGCTTGATTATTGGAATAGTGATTTTAGCTTTTGCTGTTAATATGGTTGAATTCTTTTGTTCGGCTGGTGTTCCGGCTATCTTTACTCAGATATTATCTTTAAATACTTCTTCTGGTTGGGAATATCAATTTTATATTTTATTTTATACTTTTATTTTTATGTTGGATGACTTAATTATCTTTTTAGTTGCTTTCTTTACTTTAAAGCAAATGGGTTTTACTGAGAAATATAATCGTTGGTCGACTTTAATTGGTGGGGTTCTAATTTTAGCAATTGGTTTTCTATTAATTTTTAAGCCAGAAATGTTATCATTTAGTTAGTATCAAATAATTTAAAAAAACATGAAATTAAAAAACAAAGTAGCAATTATTACGGGAGCCAGAAGAGGAATGGGAAAAGCTGATGCTTTAACTCTTGCTCAGGCTGGAGCTAAAGTTGTTGTTTCTGACTTAAATTTAGATGATTGTAAAAAAGTTGTTGATGAAATTAAAGAAAAAGGGGGAGAGGCAATAGCTGTTAAATGTGATGTTTCTAAAAAAGAAGAAATTGATGAAATGGTTGAGAAAACAGTTGATCAATTTGGTAAGATTGATATTTTAGTTAATAATGCTGGAATTGCTCAGTTCAAACCATTTTTAGAATTGAGTGAAGAGGATTGGGATAAAACAATTGATATTAATTTAAAAGGGTACTTCCTTTGTGCTCAGGCTTGTGCAAAAGAAATGGCTAAACAAAAATCAGGCAATATTATTAATATTGCTTCAATTGCAATGGGGCAAGTTGGAACTGGAGGTTTTCAAAACCTTGTTCATTATAATGCCTCTAAAGGTGGGATTGCTGCAATGTCTGAGGCTTTATCAGTAGAATTAGCGCCTTACAATATTAGAGTTAACACTATTGCACCAGGAGTTATAGATACACCGATGGCTAAAAGTGTTAAAGACGATCCCGAATCTTTAAAAGCAACCTTGAGTAGAGTTCCAACAAATAGAGTTGGAAAACCACAAGAGATTGCTGATACAGTTTTATTTTTAGCTTCTGATAAGTCTTCTTACATTAATGGAGAAGTAATAGTCGTTGATGGTGGTTATTTAGCAACTTAGTATGAAAAAAGTTAATAAAGACACAACTTTAGAAAAGGTTTTAAAGATTAAAGACTCAAAAAAGGTTTTGGCAAAATACAAAGTTCCTTGTTTGTCTTGTCCTTTTGCTAAATTAGAAATGGGTCAATTAACAATAGGGAATATTTGTAAAAACTATAATATTAAGAAAAAGGATTTAATTAAAGAATTAAATCAACTTCTCAAAGAGTAATATTTATGATAAATTGAATTTATATGACAAAAAAAATAAAACAAATTATATCTTTTATTGCCTTAATAGTGTTATTAGGAGGAGGTTTTTGGTATTTTAAATCTCGTCAAGAAAATTCACAAAAAATAGCTCAAAAAGCTGTTGATTATCTTAACAATGAATTATTACCAGAAGAGTTAACTGCTTCTTTAATTAAGGTAAAAGAAAAGGAAAATGTTGTTGAATTAAAATTTAAGATCAAAGAACAAGAATATACTTCTTATGTTAGTAAGAATGGAGAGTTATTCTTTTTAGAAGGAGTAGAACTAGAGAATAGTTCTGTAGATAAGACTGAAGATGAAAATGAATCTAAAAATGAAGAAAATAATCAATCTGGTTCTAAAAATCAAGCTCAGGAAGAAGGAGAGGTTTCAAAAAAAGACAAACCAGAAGTGGACTTATTTGTAATGAGTTATTGTCCTTATGGAAATGAAGCAGAGAACACTATGAAACCTGTTTATGATTTATTAAAAGACGATGTTGATTTTAGTGTTCATTATATTGTTAGTGCAGAAGGAGATAAAATCCAATCTCTTCATGGTCAAAAAGAAGTAGATCAAAATATGAGAGAGGTTTGTGTTATGAATAAATTTGGAATGGATGAATTTTGGGATTTTACAACTTATGTAAATAATAATTGTGGTTCGAATGGCAGTTGCTGGAAAGAGGCTGCTAATAAGATCGGGGTTTCCTCTCAAGAGATTGAGTCTTGTGTTCAAGAAGAAGGTTTAGCTTATATGAAAGAGGATGCTAAAATTAGTAATCAGGAAGGGGCATCTGGAAGTCCAACTTTAGTCTTGAACGGAACCAAAATGGATCCTCGAGACTCTGTAGCTTATGAATACGATTCGGCTATTTATAGCTATGGAAAACCAGAATCTTACAAAGAGGCAATTTGTTCAGTTTTTACTCAAGAAACTCAACCTGAAAGCTGTTCAGAAACTCTTTCTGATCTAGATTCTTCGGCGTCTGGCGGAAGTTGTCAATAAAAAATTAATCTTAAATAAAAAAAAATGACTAAAGAAAAAAAGAAAAAAGTTAAAGTTTATAGTACACCGGTTTGTCCATTTTGTACTACTCTTAAAAAATTTTTAAAAGATCATGACGTTGAATTTGAAACCATTAACGTTGCGGAAGATAAAAAAGCAGCAAAAGAAATGATTAAAAAATCGGGACAAATGGGAGTTCCAGTTTTAGAAGCTAAAGGAGAAGTCATTATTGGTTTTGATAAGAAAAAAATTAAAGAATTATTAAATATTGAATAATATTTATGATTAAAGTTGCAATTAATGGTTTTGGTCGGATAGGAAGAGAAACTTTTCGAGCTCTTTTAGAAAAAAAAGAGGTTGAAGTTGTTGCTATCAATGATTTAACAGACTCAAAAACATTAAGCCATCTTTTAAAATATGATACTGTTTTTGGAACTTATAAAAAAGAAGTTAGTTTTGATGAAAATCATATTATTATTGATGGAAAAGAATTTAAAACTTTAAAGGAAAGAAACCCTGAAAAGTTACCTTGGAAAGAATTAAATGTTGATGTAGTTTTAGAGTGTACTGGCGCCTTTAGACATTACAAGGATGCAAAAAAACACTTAAAGGCGGGAGCTAAAAAGGTTATTATTTCTGCAACTTGTAAAGAACCAGAAAAAGTTCCTTCAATTGTAATGGGAGTTAATCATTCTGATTTAGATGTTAAAGAAATTGATATTTTTGATATGGGGTCTTGTACAACTAATTGTTTAGCTCCGATTGTTAAGATTTTGAATGATAAAATTGGAATTGAAAATGGTTTAATGACAACAATTCATTCTTATACTACTTCTCAAAATATTTTAGATGGTCCTCATAAAGATTTAAGAAGGGCAAGGGCAGCAGCAGAAAATTCTGTTCCAACAACTACTGGTGCAGCAAAAGCGATTGGTTATGTTGTTCCTGAATTACAAGGTAAGTTAGATGGAATGGCTATTCGAATTCCAACTCCGGTTGTTTCAGTTGTTGATTTAGTTTGTCGGATAAAAGAAAAAAGTACTAAAGAGAAAATTAATAAGTTATTCCAAGAAGAAGCCCAAAAAGATAAATGGAAAGGAATATTTAATGTTGAAGATAAACCATTAGTCTCTTCTGATTATATTGGTAACAATTATTCTTCGGTTGTTGATCTACCATCGACTAAAGTTATTGATGATTTAGTAAAAGTTCTTTCTTGGTATGATAATGAATCAGGTTATGCTCATCGTTTAGCTGATTTTAGTAAATTTATTGGGGAAAGGATTTAATTTTTTATTAACAATTTAATAAAAATTAAACCGTCTTCCTTTGGCGGTTTTTTAAAAATATGGTTGGCTTAAACTTTTCAAAAACTAAAAAAATTCTTGATAGATATAATATTCCTGTTTGTAATGAGAAATTTGTTCAGAAAAAGAAAGAAGGTTTGGAGTTTGTAAATAAAGTAAACTCCCCAGTTGTTTTAAAGATTTTTTCTTCAGAAATTTCCCATATTACTGATATTGGTGGATTAAAAAAAGATATCAGGAACGAAGAAGAATTTAAGAAGGCCTGGGATGACTTAATTCAAAACATTGAGAAACAAAATTTAACTTCAAAAATTGAAGGGTTTTTAGTTCAAGAACAAATTCAGGGAGTTGAATTAGTAATTGGAATGCAAAGAAGTCGAGAATTTGGTCCAGTTGTTATGTTTGGTTTAGGAGGGGTTATGGTTGAAGTACTTAAAGATGTTTCTTTTGGTATAACTCCGATTTCTGAAAACGAAGCAAAGGAGATGGTTAAAAGAATTAAGAGCTTTCAATTATTAAAAGAATTTAGAGGTCGTCCAGCTGTTAATTTAGAAAAAGTTATTGAAATTATTATAAATACATCAAAACTTGCTCTTGAGAATAAAGAAGTTAGATCAATAGATTTTAATCCGGTTATTGCAAATAATAAAAAAGCGTTAGTTGTTGATACATCTATCTTATATGAAAAAAATAAATAAAATATTAAATCCTAAAACAATTGCCTTTATTGGAGCAACGGATAGGGAAGGGTCGGTTGGATTAAGTATTGCTCAGAATTTAATAGAAGGAGAAGAAAAAAGAAAAATCTTTTTTGTTAATCCTTTTCGGAAAAAAGTTTTAGATAAAAAAACTTTTGATTCAATTGATTCTATTGAAAAAGAAATAGATTTAGCCGTTATTGCAGTTCCAGCTAAAGCAATTTTAAAAATAGTTAAAAATTTTAAAGAAAAAAAGGTTGGGGGAGTAATTATTATTTCTTCTGGTTTTGCGGAAACCGGAAAAAAAGGAAAAAAACTTCAGGAAAAAGTTGTTGAAATTTTAAAAAAGAAAAAAATTCCTTTGTTAGGACCAAATTGTTTAGGTGTTTTAAGACCAAATAAGAAATTAAACGCTTCTTTTGCTTTTACAAATCCCCCTCAAGGTAAAATTGCCTTTATTTCACAATCAGGGGCTTTAGTCGGCTCAATTATCGATCGATCTCTAGTTGAGAATTATGGTTTTTCAACAATAGTTTCTTATGGTAATGAGGCTGATATTGGTTTGTGTGATTTTTTGGAATGGCTTAAAAATGATCAAGAAACCAAAGTTATTGGAGTTTATCTAGAAGCAATTAAGGACGGAAAAAGATTTATGAAAGTTGCGAAAGAGGTTAATAAAGAAAAACCAGTAGTTATTTTGAAATCAGGACGAACAAAGGCTGGTCAAAAAACTGCTCAAAGTCATACTGCTTCTTTATCAAGCTCTCATAAAATTTATTCAGCTGCTTTTCGACAAACAGGGGTTCAAGAAGTGGAAACAATTAAAGATTTATTTAATAATTTAAAAGCATTGGCATGGCAACCAAGATGTGAAAATAAAATCGGAGTGATTAGTAATAGTGGTGGTTGTGGGGTTTTGTTGGCTGATGCAGCCAAGAAGTATAATTTAAAATTAGCTGAATTAAATAAAGAAAAAGTTAAAAAAATTAATAATTCTGAAATTATTAAGAGAAAAATAAATTTTCATAATCCTATTGATATCTATGGAGATGCATTAGCTGATCGTTATGAATTAGTGATTAATAATGTTTTGTCTCAGAAGGAAATAGAAGGTTTAATTATAGTTCAAACCTTACAAGCAATGACTACTTCTGAAAAAAATGCAAGAATAATAGTAGGGGCCCAAAAAAAATGGCCTAAAAAACCAATAGTAACTTTATTTATGGGTGGAAAAAATATTAATTCAGGAATTGAAATTTTAGAAAAAAATAAAATTCCAAACTATTTTGATCCTGAAGAAGCAGTTTTAGCAATGAAATCTTTAGTAAAATAATTTAAAAAAAAATGAATAAAAAAGAAAAATTAGTTTTAGATTTTGATGAGTTGTTTTCAGAAGACGTTAAGTTAGTAGGTGGAAAAAATGCTTCTCTTGGAGAAATGTTTTCAAAACTTACTAAGAAGGGGGTTAATATTCCAGATGGTTTTGCTTTAAGTTCAAAAGCTTATTGGTATTACTTAAAAGAAAATGGGATAGATAAAAAATTAAAAAAGATTTTTAAAGAATTAAATCCAAAAGATGTTTCTAGTATTCAAAAAGTTGGTAAGGCAGCAAGAAAAGCAGTTTTGAATGGAGAGCTCCCTAAAGACCTTAAGAGGGAGGTGGCTCAACATTATGAGCAATTATCTGAAAAGTATAATCAAAAGGACACAGATATTGCTGTGCGGTCTTCTGCGACGGCTGAAGACTCAAAAGACGCTTCTTTTGCTGGTCAGATGGAAACCTTTTTAAATGTGAGAGGGGAAGAGGAATTATTTAAATCAATCAAGAAATGTATGAGTTCTTTTTTTACTGATCGTTCTATCTCTTACAGAGAGGAAAAAGGGTATGGTCATCTAGACATTGCTTTGTCGGTTGGAGTTCAAAAGATGGTTCGTTCTGATTTAGCTTCTTCTGGAATTATGTTCTCAATTGATACTGAATCAGGTTTTGAGGATGCAATTATTATTAATTCAATTTTTGGAATTGGAGAACTAATTGTAAAAGGAAGAATTACTCCAGACGAGTTTTGTGTTTTTAAACCTAATTTAGAAAATGAATTTAAACCTATTATCCAAAAGAGATTAGGAAAGAAAACAGAAAAGTATGTTTATAATAAAAAAGAAGGATTAAAATCAGAATCAGTTAGTAAAGAGGATCAATTAAAATTTTCTTTAACTGATGAGGAAGTAATTACTTTGGCTCGATGGGCTTATCAGATAGAAAAACATTATGATTATCCTCAAGATATTGAGTGGGCTAAAGACGGAAAAACAGGAGATCTATTTGTTGTTCAGTCTCGTCCGGAAACAGTTCATTCAATTGAAAAAGAGAATGTCTATCGAGAGTATCAAATAGAAACTGATAAAAAACCAATCTTAGAAGGAATTTCTGTTGGTAATAAGGTTGGTTTTGGAAAAGCGAATGTTATTGCCGATGCTTCTGAGTTAAATGAATTTAAAGAAGGGGAAGTTTTAGTTACAACAATGACTGATCCAGATTGGGTTCCGATTATGAGGATGGCTTCTGCTATTGTGACTGATAAAGGAGGAAAGACAGCTCATGCTGCGATTGTAAGTCGAGAATTAGGAGTTCCTTGTATTGTTGGCTCAGGAAAAGCAACAAAATTATTAAAAGATGGTCAAGAGATAACAGTTGATTGTACTCAAGGAAGAGTTTTTGAAGGAAAAATCCCATTTAAAGTTGAAGAATTTAAAATGAAAGAAAAGAAAGAATTACCTTCTAAAATTGTTTTAAATTTAGGAGCTCCAGAAACTGCCTTTCAATCATCTTTTTTACCAGTTGAAGGGGTTGGTTTAGCTCGAGAAGAATTTATTATTGCTGAAAAGATTAAAATTCATCCTTTAGCTCTTTATCATTACAACGATTTAAAAGATAAAGAGATAAAGAAAAAGATTGATAAGTTAACAGTTGGTTATAAGGATAAAAAGAAATATTTTATTGATAAATTGAGAGAAGGAATATCAACTATTGCTGCTGCTTTTCATAAAAAAGATGTAATTATTAGATTGTCTGATTTTAAGACTAATGAATATGCGAGTTTGATTGGGGGGAAACTTTATGAAGGAGAAGAGAGTAATCCAATGCTTGGTTGGAGGGGAGCTTCTCGTTATTATAGCGACAAGTTTAAACCTGCTTTTAAAATGGAATGTGAAGCAATTAAAGAAGCTCGAGAAGAGTATGGTTTTAAAAATATTTGGGTAATGGTTCCTTTTTGTCGAACCGTTGAAGAAGGAAAGAAAGTTTTAAATTTAATGAAAAAATTTGGTTTAGAAAAAGGAAAAGATGGATTAAAGGTTATTGTAATGTGTGAAATTCCTTCTAATATTATTTTAGCAAAAGAATTTTTGAAATATTTTGATGGAATGAGTATTGGTACAAATGATTTAACTCAATTAGTTTTAGGAATTGATCGAGACAATGCTGGACTTGCCGATATTAGTGATGAAAGAGATCCAGCCGTTAAAGAAATGATTAAACGAGTAATTAAAGAATGTCGAAAACAAGATAAATATGTTGGAATTTGTGGTGAAGCTCCAAGTTATTATCCGAAATTTGCTCAATTTCTATTAGATGAAAAGATTACAGCTATTTCTTTAAATCCAGGAACAGTTTTAAAAACCTTAATTCAATTAAATAAAAATGCTTGAAGTAATCACTTTCGGTTCGGCTGCTCTTGATGTTTTTGTTCCTTATAATAAAAAGCTAGATTTATTTAAAAAAGATGAAAGAAAAAGTCCTTTTTTGCCTCTTGGTATGAAATTAGAGAGTGTTGAAATAGATTTTTTTCCTGGGGGAGGAGGATTTAATGGGGCAGCAACTTTTTCAAATCAAGGAATAAAAGTTGCTTATTGTGGGACAATTGGAGAGGATTTTGCTGGCCAGTTTATTCTTGAAGAATTGAAAAAGAGTGGAATTAATTCAAATTTTGTTTTTCAAACTAATCAAAAGAAAACAAATTGCTCAGTTATTTTTACCGGAAAAGAAGGAAAAGCAATTTTACCTTATAGAGGAGCTTCAAAATGTTTAAAATTTAAAGACATTCCTTTAGATAATTTTAAAAATTCTAAATGGTTTTATTTAGCTCCTTTATCTGGGGAATTGGAAGAAGACTTTATTAAAATAATTGATTTTGCTAAAGAGAATAACATTAAAACTTTTTTAAATCCAGGGAAACAACAATTAAAATCTTCAACAATTAAGGAGGCTATTAAGAAAGTGGATGTTTTAATGATGAATCAAGAAGAGGCTTCTTTTTTAACAAAAATTCCTTTTAAAAAAGAAAAAGAAATTTTTAAAGAAGTTAATCAGTTAGTTAATGGTTTATTTATAATGACTCAAGGAAAGGAAGGATCTTTAGCTTCAGATGGTCAATTTCTTTATAAGGCACCTATTTTAGAGGCTGAAATCGTTGATGAAACGGGAACAGGTGATTCTTTTGGGGCTGGGTTTGTGAGTAGTTATCTTAAGAATTCTGATATTGAATTAGCCTTACAATTTGCAATGGCGAATTCGGCTGCTAATTTAAAAGAAATGGGAGCAAAAGAAGGGATTTTGCAAAAAGATGATAATTGGTCTAAAGTGAAAATTGAAAAAGAAAAACTAAATTTTTAATCTTGACCTTGCTAAATGATTTGCTATATTAAATAGACAATAAATAACAAAAAAATGATTAATTTAGAAGTTAAAAAAAGATCGGATAAAAAATTAAGAGATTTAAGGAACGAAAAATTAGTTCCGGCTGTTTTGTATGGACCAGAAATTGATAATTTAAAATTAGAGGTTGATTTAGTTGAGTTTGAAAAAGTTCACGAAAAGGCTGGGGACTCTTCATTAATTTCTCTTAAATTTAACGATAAGGATTTTTTAGTTTTGATTAGAGGTACTCAATTTGCTCCAGTTAGTGGAAATCCTATTCATATAGACTTTTATCAACCACCTCTTAAAGAGGAGGTTGAGGTTGAAGTTTCAGTTGTATTTAAAGGAGAATCTTTAGCTGTTAAAAATGAAGGTGGAACTTTAGTAAAAAATCTTTCTGAATTACCTGTTAAAGCTCTTCCTAAAAAACTTCCAAAGGAAATTGTAATCAATATTGATTCTTTAGAAACTTTTGAAGATAAAATTTTGATTAAAGATTTAGATACGTCTGGTGATTTTGAAATTTTAAAAGACCCAAAAGATGTTGTTGCTTCTGTTGCTCGTCCAGAGGAAATTAAAGAAGAGGAAGATATTGAACTTGGCGAAATGGGTGAGATGGGTGAGATGGAAGAAGATATTGAAGGTATTGAATTAGATGAGGATATCAAAGAAGGGGAGGAGGTTAAAAAAGAAGGTGGACAAGAAAAGAAACCAGATCAAGGAAAACCTAAAAAATAATTTTTTAAAATGAAATTAAAAATTATTAAGAATTTTGTCTTAATAACTTTCTCGTTGTTTATTCTTCTTTTTTCTTTTTTAAAAGTTAAAGGTGAAAATTTAGAAAAGATTTGTGATATTGATTATATTGATAGTCAGTATGAAAAATTATCTAGAACCGGATATCAAGATTTATTAGAAAAATGTCAGGAATATTATGAAAGCAAAAGTTCTGAAATTGAAGAAGATATTAATAAGACAAAACAACAAGAAAGGACTTACAATAATCAAATTTCTATTTTAAATGGTCGTATTCAGCGACTTAAAAATGAAATTTATCAGGATAATTTAAGAGTTGATGATTTAAGTATTCAGGTTGAAGATACTTCATCTTCAATTGAAAAAACTTCCAAGGAAGTTAAAGAAGTAGAGAAGAGCTTAGCCCAAGTTTTAAGAACGATTTATGAAGAAGATCAGAAATCTTTATTTGAGATATTTTTATCTGAAAACAAGATTTCTGATTTTTTTAATAATTTAGTTTCGCTTGAATTACTTGGTTCTCAAAACAAGAGATTGTTGGAAAAAGTTAAAAATTTAAAAGCTTATCTTAAAGATCAGAAAGAAACACTAACTGAAGAGAAAATAGATTTAGAGAAAACGATCAAAATGCAGCAATACCAAAAAGAGCAAAGTGATCAGTTAAAACAAGAGAAACAGTATTTATTATCTTTAACAGAAGCAGAAAAAAGAGAGTATTTACAACAAAAACAGCAAGTTGAAGAAAAAGCTTCTGAGATTAGAGCTCGAATTTTTAGTTTGATGGGTATTGCTGAAGCTCCAACTTTTGGGGAAGCAATAAATGTTGCGAATCTGGTTTCTAAAGACGTTTCGATTCGACCCTCTTTTCTTTTAGCAATTATTAGTCAAGAATCAGCAATGGGTAGAAACGTCGGTCAGTGCTTTGTAACAAATAAAGAAACGGGAGGAGGTACTTATAGAAGTGGTCATCCGGTTGAAAGAATTATGAAAGCGGATCGAGATTTACCAATCTTTTTAGACATTACCGGTGATAGCTATTCTAAAACTCCGGTTTCTTGTTGGATACCTCAGTGTGCGACTAGATGGAACGGGAGATTATATTTTTCTGGCGCCTCGGTTAATTCTAATGGGAATATTATTTGTCATAAATCAGGTTATGTTCCTTTTGGTTTTGGAGGAGCAATGGGTCCAGCTCAATTTATTCCAAGTACTTGGAAAATGTATGAAGATAGGGTTAAAGAAAATACTGGTAAATTAACAGCTAATCCTTGGGATGTTAGAGACTCATTTACTGCCTCTGCTTTATATTTGTCTGATTTGGGAGCGAGCTCTCAAGGGTACTGGGATGAGTATAGTGCTGCCTCAAGTTATTATGGTGGTTCTAATAGTTATGCTAGCCAGGTAATGAGTCGAGCTTCTTGTATTCAAGACTTTATTAATTACGGGGAAATGTCTTATGATTGTCAGGAGTTAATATTTTAAAAGTAACTAAAAAAGACAGGAGTAAAATCCTGTCTTTTTCTTTTAAATTAATTTAATTTTTGAGAAACTTCTTTAATTATTTTGTTTATATTCCCATCCATTGCACTTTCAATATCGTGCCAATTTTCATTGATTCGGTGGTCAGTAATTCGATCTTGTTGAAAATTGTAAGTTCTTATTTTTTCTTCTCTTCCTCCTCCTCCAATTTGAGATCTTCTCTTCCTCCTCATTTTTTTCATTTTTTCTTCTCTTTTCTTTTGGAATAGTTTAGCTTTTAAAATGGACATAGCATTGACTTTGTTTTGCAGTTGGTTCCTTTCTGTTTGAGAAGAAACTGATATTCCGGTTGGGAGGTGAGTAATACGAACAGCTGTTTCTGTCTTATTAACATATTGGCCTCCAGCTCCTGAAGCCTTAAAGGTATCAACTTGTAAATCGCTTGATTTAATTTTTATTTTTTGAGTTTTATTTGGTCTTAATAAAACGGCAACTGAAACGGTTGAAGTATGAATTCGGCCTGAACTTTCTGTTTCAGGAACTCTTTGAACTCGGTGAACCCCAGCCTCATTTCTAAGTTTTTTGTAAGCATTGGGTCCTCTAACTTCAAAGGTCACGCTCTTGTAGCCTCCAACGTCAGAAGGGCTAGAATCTAAAATTCTAGCTCCCCATTTTTGTCTTTTTGCATATTTAACATACATTCGGAATAGTTCTTTTGCAAAAAGACTGGCTTCGTCTCCACCTGCTCCAGCTCTTATTTCAAAAATTACACCTTGTCTTTTACTTCGAGCCATTTTTTTTACTTTTTTGACTTCCTTTTTTTGATTTCATTGATTTCTTTTTATCTTTCTGACTTTTCTTTTCTATTTCTTTTTCTTTCTCTTTTTGTCTTTTAATTCTTGCCTTAAATTTTTGTACTTGGTCAACTCTGTCTAAATTCTTTTCCTTTCCGGTATAAAAAGGATGACATTGAGAACAACTTTCAGTTTCAATAAATTCTTTAGTTGCTCCAATAGTAAATTTGTTTCCGCAGGCACATTTAACTGTGGCATTTGGATAATATTTTGGATGAATTTCTTTTTTCATATTGGCTATATGTTAACAAATAATTATGAAAAATCAATATCTAATCTTGCAAAAATGTAGTGTTTTGTTATATTTAAAATCATAATCATGACAAAAGAAAAAAAATACAATTTAAAAATAGAAGAGATGGCAAAGGCCGGTTTACACTTCGGCCATAAAAAAGAAAGTGTTAATCCAAACATGGAACCTTATTTATACGGATTAAGAAATTCTCTTTATTTAATTGACTTAGAAAAAACTAAAGAGAAATTAAAAGAGGCTTTGGATTTTGTTGATAAGTTTATTTCTGAGGGGAAACAATTATTAGTTGTTGGAACTCAGATTGCAGCAAAAGAAGAAGCAAAATCCTCTCCAAATTCTTTAGCTTCTTCTTTTGTTTCAATATGATGTCCAAGAACAACTAATTGTTACTTTACAGAAATTAA
>CAZXBN010000006.1:8607-17018 GCA_964638845.1 uncultured Candidatus Saccharibacteria bacterium | reverse complement strand
GTTTATTAGAGTTTAAAACAATATCCCTCCAACCAAATAGCTTTTTAAAAAAATTATAATTATAGTTGACATTATAACTTATAGCTATTTCTTTTCTAAAAGGAATCTTACTAATAGCACCAATGGATTCTAAGGGGATTTTTAAATCTTCTTTTTCTTTTTTAATAAAAAAAAGAGAGTTTTTAGTTAGTTTTAAAACGCCTCTTCCTACTTCTTTAAAGAATTCTGGTTCTTCTTGCAACAAACCATTCATTAATAACATTTTCAGAATCGTTCATATATTAATTTAAGTTATATTAATTATTTTATTATAAAAAACTTTAGATTATTATAGAAGCCCTTTAAAAAAATTCTTTTTGTTATAAACTGAAAAATATGTTGACCTTTAAAAAAATCAAGAAAAAATTTAAAAAATGTAAGTTTTCTAATAAATGTAAACTTTTCTCAAAAAATTCCTACACCTGCAATAATAGAGGAGGCAGATATTGCGGAAAATGGAGAGAAAAAGAATTAAAAGAAACATTAAATTAATGTTTCTCCTTTTTTATTTAAAATAAAAAGATGCTAAAATAATTTTAGTTACTAATTAATTTAAAAAAAATATGAATATTGCAAATAAAATAGATCACACAAACATTAATCCAAAAACAACAAAAGAAGATATTATTCAAACTTGTGACGAAGCAAAAGAATATGGTTTTCGAGGAGTTGATGTTAGACCTAAATGGGTTAGCTTAGTAAAAGAAGAGCTTAAAGATACCGATATGAAAGTAATTGTTTTAATTGATGATCCAATGGGTTTAAGTTCTCACGAAGAAAGGGTTAAATTATGTCAAAAAGCTAAAGAGGAAGGAGCTGACGAAATTGATGTTGTAATGAACATTATTGACTTAAAATACGAAAGATATGATAAAGTACTTAAAGATTTAAAAGAAATTTGTAGTATTGCTCCAGCTAAAATAATTATTGGTTCTGGATTTTTAACTGATAAAGAAGTTAAAAAAGCTTCTGAATTAGTAAAGGAAGCAGGAGCTATTTGTGTAAAAACAGCAACTGACAAAGACCCATTAGGGAACCACGAATTAAAAGAAAAAGCTAGGCACGTAACAATGATGAAAGAATCAGCACCTGGTCTTTTAGTTAAGGCTTCCGGCAAAATTCATAACTTTGAAGAAGCTAAAATGATGGTCGAAGCTGGCGCCGATATTATTGGAGCTAGTGGAAGTATTAAAATCATGAAAACAAAAGAATGAAAAAAAATAAAAAAAAGTTACCCTCTGACCCAGAATTGCCACCAACAAAAGAAGATTTTAGAGAAGGTATCGAGTGGAAAATTTTTAGAATAATGGCTGAGTTTATTGACGGATTTCATTTTTTAGCAAATTTAAATAAAACAATTAGTATTTTTGGTTCTAGTAGTTTTGAAGAAGAAAACCCTTATTATCAAGAAGCAGAAAAAATGGGAAAAATACTAGCTAAAAATGGATTTACTGTTATTACCGGAGGAGGGCCAGGAATCATGGAGGCTGCAAATAAAGGAGCTTATAAAGAAAAAGGGGAGTCTGTTGGCTTAAATATTAAATTACCAAGCGGGCAAAGATCAAATGATTATGTAGAGCAAGGTATTGCTTTTAATCATTTCTTTGTTAGAAAAGTAATGCTTTCTTTTTCATCTAAAGCTTATCTATTTTTCCCAGGCGGATTTGGAACTTTAGATGAGTTTTTTGAAATGGTTACTTTAATTCAAACTAAAAAATTAGATCATCCAGTTCCAATTATTGCTATTGGAAAAGATTATTGGGGGCCATTATTTAAATGGTTTAAAGAAGAGCTTTACGAAAAACAAAAAGCTATTAGAGAAGATAATTTAGATATTGTTCAACTAGTTGATTCTGCTGAAGAGGCTTACGAAATTATTAAAAAAATAAAATAGAGAAGAGAGTTACCTGAAAAGAAAAACCTGATTAATTTCAGGTTTTTTCTTTTTAGAACCATTAGGTACTGAATACTATTTACAACTCATATTATTTTGAAATTATACTTCCTATATTTTCTCCTTGAACTACTTTACTTAATCCATCTTCTTCTGATAATCCAATCACTAAAATAGGTAGTTGATTATTCATACAAAGAGTTACTGCTGTATTATCTAAAACTTTTATTTTTTTCTTTAAATAATCTGAATAACTAATTTGATCTATCTTTTTTGCTTCTGAGTATTTCTTAGGATCCTTATTATAAATCCCATCAACCTTAGTTGCTTTGATAAAAGCATCAGCTTCAATTTCTGCTACTCTTAAAGCAGCGGCTGTATCAGTTGTAAAGTAAGGATGACCTGTTCCACCTCCAACAATTACGATATAACCTTTTTCAAGTTGATGATTAACCCTTAATCTACTATAAGGTTCAGCAATTGGTTGCATTGATACTGAGGTATGAAGACGCACTTTAATATTTAAGTTTTTTAATGCATCTTCTAGAGCTAAACAATTCATTACTGTAGCTAACATTCCAATTTCATCAGCAATAGAACGATCCATTCCTTTAGCATGTCCTTTAGCTCCTCGCCATAAATTACCAGCCCCCATAATAATTACTATTTTCACTCCTAAATCATGAACTTTTTTAATTCTTAAAGCTAACTGATTTGCTTTTTTCATATTAATACCAAAACCATTTTCTCCAGATAAAGTTTCTCCGCCTAATTTAAGTACAATCTTTTTATATTTCATTTTTAATTTAATTATTTTTAATAGAAAATTATAGCAATTTTAATTTAAAAAGAAAAAAACTAGCTTAAATTAATTAAACTAGCTTGGTTGAGACTGGGATTTTAAAAATGTCCCCAGACCATAGAAGAAGGAAACCCCAAATTTAATTCCTTCTTCTAATAAATTCAAAAAAGTTTCTGAAGATTTTTTTGTAATTCTGAAAAAATCTTCTACAAATTCCTTATTTTTTTCGCTCATTTTAGGACCTACCTATAAATTACAATAAAATTAAAAAAAATCAAGCTGGAAATCCTTGTTTTATTTCTTTTGTATTCTTCTTAACTATTTTTTGCAACTTTTCTTTATAAAAGGGTTTATTAAAAACTAACATTGGTAAATCATTCCCGTAAATTTCATTAAAACAAGTTTCACACAATAAAATTAAATTATGTGGATGTTTAATGTTAGAAGGGGGCCAAGAGAGTTTTCTACACCTATCGAAAGGAATAATATAACAAATTTTTAATCTTAAGCCCTGCCAACCACAATTTTGGCATTCCCAATGATCCCGATTTTTAATATATCTCTTTTGGGGAAAAGTTAATTCTTTTTTAAAGGACAACACTTCAATCAACCAAAATATTAAAACTTTTTAAGAAAAAAACCAACCTTTTGGGTTGGGTTATTTATAAAAAAGATCTTCTTTCTTTTCTTCTTTTTTTCTTACCATCACCTTGAGAAGATCTTTTCCATCAATTTCTGATACAGTTCTGATCGAAGAGGCGTCCTCAATTTTAAGAACTGCATCCTGAGACAAAATAGAAATTGTCTCGAAAAGAGTTCTTACATCAATACTAATGAACTCTTTTTTTTCGATATTATTAACACAGCTCTTAATAATATCTAATTTCTTTTCAATCTCCTCTTTTGCTTCTTTTAATATTTTTTTTTATTACTTTTTCATCTCTTACTTCTTTCATATCTTTTAACATTTAAACACCTAAATTTATATTACAAACAAAAAACTTATTGTCAAAAAGATTTTTAATTATTTAACAAACAATATAGAATAAAATATATGCTTAAACCATTAGCTGACAGAATAAGACCAGAAAGTTTAAAAGACTTTTTTGGACAAAAAGAAATTATTGGAAAAAACAAATTATTAAAAAAGGCTATTGAAGCCGATAATTTACCTTCAATGATTTTTTGGGGACCTCCAGGAAGTGGTAAAACTACTTTAGCTTTTATTATTGCTAAAAAAACAAAATCACATTTTAAAAAAATGAGTGCCGCTACTTGTGGATTAAAAGATTTAAGAGAAATAATTAAGGAAGCTAAAGAAATGGAGAGATTAAAAAATAAAACGATTTTATTTCTTGATGAAATTCATCGTTGGAATAAAAAACAACAAGATGCTCTTTTACCACACGTCGAAGCGGGAACAATTACCTTAATAAGAGCAACAACTGAAAACCCAAGTTTTGAAGTAAGAAGCGCTTTACTTTCAAGGTGTCAAGTTTTTGTTTTAAAAAAATTAAAGAAAAAACAAATTAAAAAAATTATTAAAAGAGCTTTAAAAAATAAAGAAAAAGGATTAGGGAATCTTAATATTAAAATTAAGAAAAAAACAATTGATTTTTTAGCTCAGATGAGTAATGGGGATGCCCGAAAAGCTTTAAATGTTTTAGAATACGCAACTTCTTTAACAGAAAAAAATAAAATTACAATTGATACCATTAAAGAATCTTTTCAAAAATCACATCTTCTTTACGATAAGGATGGAGAAGAGCATTACAACCTCATCTCAGCCCTCCATAAATCAATGCGAGGTTCTAATCCAAACGCTGCTTTATACTGGTTAGCAAGGATGTTAGAGGGTGGAGAAGACCCATTATACATCGCTCGACGCCTGGTTAGATTTGCTTCTGAGGATATTGGTTTAGCCAATTCAAGAGCTTTAGAACAAGCAGTTTCAGCCTATCAAGCCTGTCACTTTATTGGAATGCCCGAATGTAATGTTATCTTAGCTCAAGCAGTTATTTACATAGCTAAATGCAAAAAATCTAATAAATTATATGAAGCCTATAATAAAGCAAAAAAAGATGTAAAGAAATATGGTAATTTACCAGTTCCTTTACATCTTCGAAACGCTCCCACTAAATTAATGAAAAAATTAAATTACGGAAAAAACTATAAATATAGTCCTGACCATAACTATCAAGAAGAGCAAGAGTACATGCCTAAAAAATTAAAGAAGAAAAATTACTTTTAATCTTCAATTCTTCTTGAATATTCTCCAGTCTCAGTATTAACTTCAACAATATCACCAGTTTCAATAAAGTTTGGAGTTTTTATTTTAGCTCCTGTTTCTAAAGTAACTTTTTTCCCGCCAGTAGCTGATTCTCCTTTTAAAGAAGGAGGAGCCATTTTTACTTTAAGATTAACCTTTATTGGTAAAGAAATATTAATAACTTCGTCTTCTAGTAATAAAGATTCAACAATTTGATTTGGTTTTAAGAAATTCTTTTTATCTCCAATTTGTTCTTCTTCTAATTCAAACCTATTTGAAGGGTCTCCTTTTTCACAAAAAACAAACTTTCCTCGATCACTATAAATAAATTTAGCTTCCATCTTTTTAATGTCTGCTTCTTCAGCAGAATCACCCGGATGAAAAGTTTTTGAAATAACTTTTCCAGTTCTTAAATTTCTTAATTTTGTATTTAGAACAGAATGACTTCTTCCTGTAAACATAGAACGGGCTTCAATAATTTCATAAGGTTGCCCATTTAACATTATTCTGTCTCTTTTATCTAATTCTGAATAATCTAACATTTTTTTAAATTAATTTATTTTATTTTTTTCCACTTAATATCTTCTTCTTTACCTACAAATTTTAACCATTCACCGCCATCATCAATTACAAACCATTGATTTTTTGTTTCTGAGTAAATCATTGGTTGACCTCGATAGTAAGGTTTCTTTTTTGGTTTCTTAGGCTTTAATTTATCTAATTCTAACCATTTTTTTAAGACGGTTTCAATTGCGTAATCAAGATTTCTTGATTGAGCCCATCTAGCAACTTTATCAATTGCTTTTTTAGCCTTTTTAACTGATCCTGCCAATTCAAGTAATTGTTTAGCTGGTCTTGTATGTCGAGAATAAACTATCTTTTTCTTTTTTGCATTATCTTTAATCTCATCTAAAGTTAGACCTTTACTATAAAAATAATGGTTTACTATTTTTTGAATCTTCGTTTCTTTTTGTTTTTTTGATTTCTTTTTTTTAGCCATTATTTGAAGAGTAAAAAAGTTTTTACTATCGTTAAAAATAACAAATTCTAACTTAAAAGTAAAAAAATCTTGTTTTCTAGTTTGAAACTTAAGATTTAAGATTTATAATAAAAATATTAACAAATAAAAAAATAAAACAATGTCAATAACAGAATCTAAGCCACAAAAAAACTTCGAAAGTAAAAGAGAAACTCCAAATTTAAAAGACGAGTTAAAAGCAATAGAAACTGCTCCTTCCGTTGATGATTTTGAAATGCCCTGGCTCCTTGGCTCTAAATACCAAAATATGACTAAAGAAGATTATATTAAAAGTTTTTCAGAAATGGAGAAAACCATAAAAAAAGCAGAAAATATGAAGATAGACAAAGAAGATCAAGATTGGAAAAACATCTTAACTTCAGAAAGTACAGAATATGGAGGTTCTCATAAAAAAGAATGGTTAATTAAAAGTTTCAAAGAGAGATTAAAAAAAGCTAAAAAAAGATTAGAAAAACTAAAACAGCAAGCTCAGGAATAATTTTAAAAAGGCAGATAAGAAATTATCTGCTTTTTTTAATGGCCGAAAAAATCCTTTGAAAAGCAGTAATATTAACTAAAACTGCGATTAAAATTAAACAATAAGTAGTTAAAAATAGAGAAGAATCAACAATTGCTAAAATCAAAGATATTAAAATTGTAATTATTCTTTCACCTCTTGAAAATAACCCTCCTTTTAATTCTTGGTCAGTTAATTCTTTTTCTTTTGCAGCTGCTTTTGAATAAGTAGTCATTAAAGAACCAAAAACAATTAATAATATCCAAGTTTTAGACGGAATTAATATTCTTGGAAGGGGAAGAAATAAAAAACTAATTAATAAAATATTTTCTACATACCGGTCAAAAATAGTATCAAGATAAGCTCCTTCTTTGCTTTCTAAACCCTTATATCTTGCAACTGATCCATCAACTAGATCTAAAAATCCAGCCATTAAGAAAAATATTATAGTTAATATATAATCTTGATAAATTAAAAAGAAAGAAGAAAATAAAGCGAAAACTAAAGCTAAAGAAGTATAATGATTAGGATGGAGAGGTAAATAAGAAAATAATTTACCAATCTTTTTTTCTAAACTCCTAAATAAATATCTTTTTTTATCTAACATATTAAAATTTTATATCTTTTTTATTTTTAATAACCCAAAATAAATAATTAGCTTCTTGATCATCAGGACTTTCTTTAATTATTTGAGACAATAAATTCATAGAATTTTCTATCTTACCAACTCGATAATAAGCAATAACTAGAAGTTTCTTAATTTTATCACTTTGATTGAAAATTAAAACTCCTTTTTCTAATAAATCCAAGGCTTCTTTGTTTTTCTCCTGAGATAATAAAATGCTTGCTAAATTTTCATACGCTAATTTATAATCTCCAATTTCGATTGATTTATAGTATTGCTCTTTAGCTTTTTCTAATTTTCCTTGATTTTGATATATAGCTCCTAAATTATTACGAGAAATTTTCCAATTTGGTTGTAAAGAAATTGATTTTTCAAAGTGTTTTTGAGCTTCTGATATTTTACCTTCTCTAAATAATTCTACACCATAATTATTTTCTAAATCAAAAGAGTTTTGACTATATTCAATGTCGTGCCCATATAAAGTTAATCCATCTTTCCAGTTTTTATTTCTAGCAAAAGTTCGCAATCCAAACACTAAACTTATCGTTATAAAAAATATAAATATTTTTCTTTTTTGAATTTTTAATTTAAAAACCATTAAAACCAAAAAGGGGATAAGGCCAATTAAAGGAAAATATAACCATCTTTCTGCCATAGTCATATCTAAAGGGATTATATTTAAAGTAGGGAAGAGACAACCCAAAAACCATAGAAAAAAGAAGAGGGAAGTATTTGTTTTTTTCTTAATTAATAAATAAAGAACATAAGAAATTAGTAAGGAAAAAACAATAAAAGGCAACCAAAATCTAATATCTAAAAATGAAGAAATTAAAAAATGACGACTTATAAATAAATCTTTAGGAAAAAATATAATCTTTAAATAACTGAAAAAGGTATAGGGAATCGTTGCCAATCTCTCCCAAAGAGAAGCACTACTTATTGGAGCACGGTGAACCTTAGAAGCACTAACATTAGCAATAAAAAATCTTAAAAAAGAATAAATTAAAAAAATAACTGTTGAACCTGATAAAAATTTAAAATAAGTTTTTTTGTTGGGCTTAACAAAAAGAAATAAATAAAGAAATAATAAAGGAATTACAAGAAAACCACTTTCTTTAGATAAAAAAGATAGAAAAATTAAAAAGAAAACCAGAAAAAAACTTTTTCTTTCTATTCTTTTTTCTTTGTTGTTTATTCCTTTTAAAAAAAGATAAAAAGCAAACAAAGCAAAGAAAGAATATAATATT
>CAZXBN010000006.1:0-8597 GCA_964638845.1 uncultured Candidatus Saccharibacteria bacterium | reverse complement strand
ATTTCTCCAATACTGCCAATATAAGCGACTGCCTCAACATTAACTGGATGAACAGCAAATAAAAGAGTCGATATAAAAGAAATATCTTCTGAATTTTTATTATTTTGGTTTTTAAGAATTTTTTGAATTATTAAAAATATTAAAACCAAATTCATCAAATGAAAAAAGATTTGATATAAATGATAACCTAATGGGTTGAGCCCCCAAAAAGAATAGTTTAAAAAATAAGAGAAGGTAACTAGAGGTCTATAAAAACCTCCCGATAAATTACTACCTCCATAATAAAAAGTACTAGATTTAAAAAATGTTAATAGGTTGTCTCCTGACCTAATTAATAAATTATTGACTACTTGCTCTTCATCGTCCCAAACAAAATTATTCTGAAAGGAATTAAAATAAACCAAGAAACCAACAACTAAAATAACCACAAGATAAAAAAAATTTTTATCTTTCTTAAAACCTAACATTTTTATTGTTCTAATTTTTTAGTAATACGATTAGCTTCTTGCTCTACAATTTTTGAATCATATTCAGCGGCATGAGCATGAGCATCTTTGTAGACTGGTTTTTTTTGATCAATATGTAAACTAAAAATTAATTCATCATCAGAAATATCATTTTTTAAAAAAAGATGAAATCGAGGATAACCACCTCTAGCTAAGGGTTTTACAAACTTAGCCTCTTTATCATTCTTTCTTTTTCTTAAACAACGATAACCAATTTTCCTGGCTATCATTGCAACATTATTCCTTTTTTTGTTTTTTACTTTAAAATTCATATTTAATTTAATTTTAAACCTTTAATTTAAAAATTCAATTTTTAGCTTAAAATAAGGCTGAAAAATCTTTATTTAATTTATAAAAGTGTTATAGTAGAAAAATATGAGCCGAAGAATTTTTATAGCAATAAATCCAATTCGAGGAATTAAAGAAAAAATATACAAATACCAAGATATTTGTCCGGATTTACCAGTTAGATGGATTCCAAAGAAAAATTTTCATATTACTTTAACTTTTCTTGGCGACGTTAAAGATAAAGCTGTTCCTCAGGTTATTGAGAGAACTAAAGAAGTTGCTCAAAAACACACCCCTTTCTTTGTGACTTTGAACAAAATGAAATATGGACCAACAGATAAAAAACCGAGAATGGTCTGGATTACTGGCAAAAAGTCAAAACCAATAGCTGATTTAAAAATAGATTTAGAAAAAAAACTATTACTTTCGAGAAGAAGAGGAAGAAGCTATAAAGAAGGTTATAGTCCGCATTTAACCCTAGGAAGACTTAGAAAAGAATTTGGTAAGTTTAAACCAAAAGAAAGACCTGAAATTAAAACAGAACTCTTTATTAAATTTGAAGTTACCACAATTGATGTAATTCAAAGCGAATTAAGAAAAAGTGGAGCAAAATATACAATTTTACAAACAATAAATTTAGGAAAATTTAAATGAAAATTCATTTTATAGGTATTGGAGGTATTGGAATCTCCGCCTTAGCTAAATATTACTTATCTAAAGGAGCAGAAATAACTGGTTCCGATTTAACAAACTCAGAAATAACTGATTTTTTTGAAGATAAAGAAATAAAAATCAATATTGGAAAACATGATCCTAAAATTATTAATAAAAAGATTGATAAAGTAATTTATAGTCCAGCTGTTCCTAAAAATAATCCTGAACTTAAAAAAGCTAAAAAATTAAATTTAAAAGTTTTAAGCTACCCTCAAGCATTAGGAGAATTAACTAAAAAACATTTTACTATTGCTGTTGCTGGAAGCCATGGGAAAAGTACAATCTCTGCAATGATTGGAATAGTTATGAAAAAAGCAGGATTAGATCCAACTGTTATTGTTGGAACTAAAGTTAAAGAATTTAATAATTCGAATGAAAGAACTGGGGATTCAAAATATTTAGTTATTGAAGCTTGTGAACATTTCGAATCCTTCTTAAATTATCACCCAAACATAATCATTCTTTCAAATATTGAAGCTGATCATCTAGATTACTACAAAAATATGGAGAATCTATTAAGTGGTTTTAGAAAATTTATTGATAAACTTCCAAAAGATGGACTTTTAATAGCTAATAAAGATTCAAAAAATATTCAAAAAATAATTAAAGAGGAAGATAAGGTTAAATGGTATTCATTAAAAGATAGAGAGAAGAGGAAAGTAAAAGAAGCTTTACAACTACCAGGAGAATTTAATGTTTCTAATGGTTTAGCTGTTTTAAAGCTAGCTAAAGAATTAGGAATTAAGGACCAAGTAACCTTTAAAGCTTTATCCGAATATCAAGGTTCTTGGAGAAGACTTCAGATAAATAAAATTAAAGGATCTAAAAAATATACTTTAATTAATGATTATGGACATCATCCAACTCAATTAAAAGAAACACTTAAAGCGGTAAGAGAAAAATATCCAAATAAAAAAATATTATGTTTTTTTCAACCTCACCAATATCAAAGAACTCATTATCTTTTAGAAGATTTTATTAAAGCTTTAAAAGATAGTCCGGCCGATAAAATATTTATTGATGATATTTACAGTGTCGAAGGTCGAGAAAAAAAAGAAATAAAAAAGAAGATTGATTCTAAAAAACTAGTTAAAAGAGTTAATAAACAATCAGTAAATTACCTACCTCAAAAAAAGATAAAAAACTACTTAAATCAAAACATTAAAGGAGGAGAGAGAGTAGTTGTAATGGGGGCAGGTAATATTTATAAAAATGTCGGAGCAAAAATTATTAAAAAAAATAAAACAAAAGAGATATGAAAAGAGTTCTAAGTTTACAAACAAAAGAAAAAATAGGAAAAGAAATAAAAGTTAACGGTTGGATTGATTCAATTCGTTCTCATGGAAAAATAGTTTTTGCTGACTTAAGAGATCGAAAAGGTTTACTTCAAATAGTTTTCACACCAAAAGATAAAGAATTACTTAAAAAAGCTTCAAATTTAAAACCAGAATATGTAGTTGAAATAGTAGGAGAAGTAAAGAAAAGACCAGACAAAATGATTAATCCTGATTTAAAAAGTGGAACTGTTGAAATGAAAGCTAAAAAATTAAAAATTCTTTCAGAAGCAAAAACTCCACCTTTCCCACTTGATACTGATGGCTACAAAATTGATGAAGAAAAAAGATTAAAATATAGATACTTAGATTTAAGAAGAAAAAGATTAAAAAGAAATTTAAATAAGAGACAGGAAGTAACTAAAATAATTAGAAACTTTTTAATTAAAGAAGATTTTATTGAAATTGAAACACCAATTCTAACTAAATCTACACCAGAAGGAGCAAGAGATTTTGTTGTTCCGTCTCGTTTACAGCCTGGTAACTTTTATGCTTTACCACAAAGCCCGCAACAATATAAGCAATTATTGATGGTGGCTGGAATGGAAAAATACTTTCAATTTGCAAAATGTTTTAGAGATGAAGATCCAAGAGCAGATCGTGCTTATGGAGAGTTTACTCAAGTTGATATTGAGCTTTCCTTTAGTAATCAAAAAGAGATTTTAGAAATGATTGAAAAGCTATTTATTGAAATTGTTGAAAAGGCTTTTCCAAATAAAAAAATAAAAGAAAAACCATTTCCAAGAATTACCTATAAAGAGGCAATGGAGAAGTGGGGAACAGACAAACCAGATTTAAGAGAAAATAAAGACGACCCAAATGAACTTGCTTTTTGTTATATTGTTGATTGGCCATTATTTGAAAAAACTGAAGAAAGAGATATTTCTCCAATGCATCATCCTTTTACTGCTCCTAAAGATGAATATGTTAAATTTTTAGACAAAGATCCAATGAAAGTTTTATCCTGGCAACATGATTTTGTTTTAAATGGTTATGAAATTGGAGGAGGTAGTATTAGAATTACTGATCCAGAAATTCAAGAAAAGGTTTTTGAAGTGCTTGGTCATAATAAAAAAGAAATTCATGAAAAATTTGGTCATCTTTTAGAAGCTTTTAGTTATGGAGTTCCTCCTCACGGTGGAATTGCTCCTGGATTAGATCGTTTCTTAATGGCCTTATTAGGAGAAAAAAATATTAGAGAAGTAATGGCTTTTCCAGCAAGCTCAGGAGGTAAGATATCAGTTATGGATGCTCCAAGTAAAATCAGTAAAAAACAATTGAAAGAATTAAATTTAAAAATTAAAAAAGAAAAAGATAAGAAAAATGAGAAAAATTAAAATTACTCTTATCATTTTATCCTTAATCTTTTTTTCAGCTTGGTTTGTTAATGCTTCTCAAGAAAAGATGGAAGAGTTTTACTATGCCCAGCTTATAAGCTCAGTTAAAGAAAAGGAAAAGAAAGTTTTATCAGAAGATAAAATCCATTTAGATATTAACTCTGAAGCAGCAATTTCTAAAAAAATAGATAAAAATGGAAACAAAGCAATAATTTTTGAAAAAAATTCTAAAAAGGGTTTACCAATTGCTTCATTAACAAAATTAATGACAGCAATTATTACTTTAGAAAATTACGACTTAGATGAGCCGGTTTTAGTTTCAAAAGAAGCCGCTTACCAACAAAATGCTTACTGGGGAGGTAATTTAAAACCAAATCAAACAAAAACAATTGGAGAACTTTTAGAATTAATGTTAATTTTTTCAAGTAATGATTCTGCTTTTGCTCTTTCAGAAAAAATAGGAAGAGAAAACTTTATTGAAAAAATGAATAATAAGGCTGATGAACTTAATTTAAAAAACACTCATTTTATTAATTCAAGTGGATTAGACCCAATCACTGATGAAATCCCAAACTATTCAACTGCTCAAGATTTATTAAGAATAGCTGAATATGTTCTTGAAAACTATCCTTTTCTTTTAAAGACTTCTTTAAAAAGCATCAATCATAAATTAAATAATTCACTTTCAGATCTTTCTTTGTTTGAAAATCAAGAACTAGTTGGAGGAAAGACTGGTTATACTAAAAAGGCAGGAGGATGTCTATTAACAATCTTAAAGAATAAGAAGGGAGAATATTTTATTAATATAGTTTTAGGAACTAAGTCCTATAAAGAAAGAATTAAAGAAACTCAAAAAATTATTAACCTAATCTCTTTACAATGACCCTTTTTACTTTTAACTTAATTCGTCTTTTAATTTTGTCAGCTCTAACTACTAGTTTTTCTTTATTTTGGGCTCCTTGTTTAATTAAAATTTTAAGAAAAAATAAGTTTTGGAAAAAAAGAAAACAATTAAAAACAATAACTAATACTGAAGCTACTGTTTTAAAGTCTTTAAGAAAAGAAGGGACTTCAAAAACACCAAGAGGAGGAGGACTATTAATTTGGATTTCTGTCTTATTAATAATTAGTCTTTCTTTTTTAATTTCTAAAATTCAAGCTATTTGGTGGTTTGAAAAAGTTAATTTTTTATCTCGAAGTGAAACCTGGCTTCCCTTATTTGCTTTAGTAGTTGGGTCCTTAATTGGTTTTATTGATGATTTTTTAACTATTCAAGATAAAGGAAAATATGTTAGAGGAGGAATGAGTTTTACCAAAAGAATGATTGCTATTATTTTAATTGGATTAATTGGAGGTTGGTGGTTTTATGCTAAATTAGAAAGAACAACTATTCATATTCCTTTAGTTGGTAGTTTTCCAGAAGGAATAAATTTATTTATTGGTTATTGGTACATTCCTTTATTTGTTGTTGTTATGTTAGCTTCTTGGGCAACAGGAGTAGTTGATGGATTAGATGGCTTATCGGGTGGAGTTTTTGCTTCAATTTTTGGAGCTTTTACTATTATTTCTCTTTCTCAAGGAAAAGCCGATTTAGCTACCTTTTGTGCTGTTTTAAGTGGTAGTCTTTTAGCTTTCTTATGGTTTAATATTCCTCCAGCTAAATTTTACATGGGAGAAACAGGAATAATGGGGTTAACTTCTGTAATGACTGTTGTTGCTTTTTTAACTGATTCAGTAGTAGTTTTACCAATTATTGGAGGAGCCCTTATTATGGAAGTTGGATCAATTATTATTCAATTATTATCTAAAAAATTTAGAGGTAAAAAAGTATGGAAATGTACTCCAATTCATCATCATTTTGAAGCTTTAGGGTGGCCAAAACATAGTATTACAATGAGGTTTTGGATTATTAGTGTTGTTTTCGCTATTTTAGGAACCGCTATTAAACTTGCAAAATGAAAAAATATCCTGAATTTATTTATCAAGATTATTCTTGGAAAGTAAAAGACAAAAATCTTTTAATTTCTTTTGATTTTAGAATTAAACCTGATTTTAAATTTAAACCTTCGTTAAAAATTAAAAATATTAAAAAAGAAAATATTGATAAAAAACTATTAGATAATTTAGTTTTTAATTTAGGTTTAATTGAAATGATTAGTTATTGGAAAGCAACTTGCTCTCCAGTTATTAATATTAAATCCGGTAATTTAAATAGAGAACAGGTTCAATGGTGGAAAGATTTAATTATTAATGGAATGGGAGAGTTTTTTTATAAAAATAAAATAGATTGGAGGAAGGATGATTTTTTAACTTTTAAAGTTAATAAAGGAAAAGATATTTTTAAAAATAGTAATTTAAAATTAAAAGAAGATGTTTTACTTCCAATTGGAGGAGGGAAGGATTCAGTTGTTAGTTTAGAATTATTAAAAGATCAGAAAATTTCTTGTTTTAGTTTAAACCCAACTAAAGCAACTAAAGAGATTGTTAAAGTTGGTGGATGTCATGATTTTATTGAGATTAAAAGAAAGATTGATTCTAAATTATTAGAATTAAATCGAAAAGGATTTTTAAATGGCCATACTCCTTTTTCTGCTTATCTAGCTTTTTTAACTGTTTTAACTGGATATCTTTTTGATAAAAAATATATTGTTCTTTCTAACGAAAGAAGTTCAAATGAAGGTAATTTAGAATATTTAGGAAAAGAAATAAATCATCAATATTCTAAAACTTTTGATTTTGAAAAAAAGTTTCGATCTTATTCTCAAAAATATTTAATTAAAGAAATTGAATATTTTAGTTTTTTAAGACCTTTGTATGAATTACAGATAACAAAAATATTTTCAAATTTTAAAAAATATTTTGATTCTTTTTTAAGTTGTAATGAAGCTCAAAAAACTTATTCCGGAACTAAAGAAAAAACAGGGAAATGGTGTGGTCAATGTTCTAAATGTTTGTTTATTTATGTTTGTTTGTATCCTTTTATTGATAAAAAAGAAATTATTAAAATTTTTAAAAAGGATTTATTTAAAAAAGAAACTTCTTTACCAATCATTAAAGAATTGTTGGGAATAGAGAATAAGTCAAAACCTTTTGAATGTGTTGGAACCCATCAAGAAAGTTTAATTGCTCTTTATCTTTCTTGGAAAAAAGAAAAAGGAAATGAATTACCATTAGTTTTGAATTATTTTGAAAAAGAAGTTTTACCTAATTATAAAAATCTTGAAGAAAAATCAAAAAAGATTTTAAGTTCGTGGAATAAAGAGAATAAGCTACCGAAAAATTTTGTTGAATTTTTAAAAGAAAGAATTAATTAAATTTAACAAGAAAACATTAAAATTATTACTTTATGTTAATCTATAATTAATAAGTTAACTTAAGATAACTATGAAAAACAAAAAGTTTTTATCTGCCATTGATTTAGCTAAAATTCTAAATATAAGTAAAGTGGCTGTTTATAAAAAAATTAAAAAAGGAGAAATTAAAGCCACTAAAGTAGATGGTAATTATGTTATTAATAAAAAAGATTTAGGAATATTTAAAGACAAATTAACTAAAAAAGAGAAGCTAGAAATAGACAAGGCTATTAATAAAATAATGAAAGAATATGGTGAAACTTTAAAAATGTTAAGCAAGTGCGATTAAGAAAAGTCAATATCTTTTTTTCTATAAGAATAAAAGGTATTAGATTTTTCTAGTTTACTAACTTTAAATGGTTTAACTTTTTTAAAAGGCCAACAAGACAATATAATTATTGTCTCTTTTTTTAATTCTTTCTTCATTTTTTCTTTTAATTTTGGATATGCTTCTGATTTTATAAAACAATAAACTATATCAGCTCCTTCTAAGTTATAATTAAAAAAATCACCATATCTAATAGCTACATTTTTATCAAAAAAGGATTTAAATTTTGAGTATAAATATAAAATAGGGGATACTTCTATCCCAACACACTTAATATTGTGTTCTCTAGATAAATAAAATAATAAATCACCATTTCCACTTCCTAAATCATAAAAGACTGGCTGATTATTTTTTTTAATTAAATTAGCAATACGTTTAAAGTTTTGCTTACGAGTTGGTAGCCAAGGCGCATCCCATAAACCACCACAAAAAATAAGAAAAATTATTAAAATAATAATATATAAAACAAACATACACTTAATTTTAATATGAGAATTCTTTATTTTCAAAATCAAAAAATAAGATTAAATCTCAAGTTTTTGTTATAATAAAAAAATGAATTTAAAAGAAATAGAAAATAAAAAAATAATAATCTTAGGAATGGGAAAGGAGGGAACTGGAACTCTTAAGTTTTTAAGAAAGTCTTTTCCTAATAAAGAGATAGGGATAGCCGATAAATTAAATCTTGAAAAGCTAAGTAAAAAAACTCAGGAAATAATCAAAAAAGATAATAAGCT
>CAZXBN010000005.1:0-17212 GCA_964638845.1 uncultured Candidatus Saccharibacteria bacterium | reverse complement strand
TTTAGGAGTAATTGAAGCCCTTCCAATAATTCTGTGATTCTTATCGTTTTCAGCTAAAAGAACAACCGATTCATTTTTTTCTATTTCTTCCAATCTTCTATTAACTTGATGATCTTCTGTTTCTAAAACTTTTTCAATATCATTAGAAATAAAAGCTGTTTCATCTTTTGCTAATTCATTAGCAAACCTATTAATCTTAGAAGCTTTTTCAGCATCTTCTTGATTTAAAAATCTTATCCTTATTCTTTTGTCACCAAATTTTTTAACTTTTTTCATAATTTATTTAATTTTATACTATTTTGGAAAAACTCTGACTCATTTCTTTTCTTGCCTTCTGAAGAGCCTTATTCAAACATTCCTTCAAAATTTTTTCTTGTTTTCCTTTTTCTAATTCTTTATTCATAACAATTTTCCTGACCTCAAATTTACCGTCAACTATAGCTTTGACTCCTTCTTTTTCAAATTCAAATTCTTTTTTCTGAAATTCGTCCTGTAATTTTTTAATTTTTCCTAATTTTTTAAGTTTATCAAACATATTTTTTAGGGCTTATAATAATAGTAAAATTCAAAAAAAATGTAAAGGTCCTATATAGAAGCTTCCTTATCTACAATAGATTTTGGTCTTCCGTATTTCATTCTTGAAATTTGCTTAATTTTCTTAATTTGCTGGTAATTACCTTCTTTTGGTTCAATCAAATCGACCTTAAAGGGTTTGGAGGCTGAACCATTTAACATCATTTTTATTATAGCTTTAAAATTACTTAAATTAACTAAATCAAACCTAGAAAAACTTGGTTGAAACTGTGATTCTAAAAATTCAGCATCTTTAGCCCCAACCCTTAAAGAACCAATTGTTCCGGTATTTCCTAAAACTGCTTCTCTAATTTCATCCTTTAATTGAGGAATATATTGGTGAGCTAAAATTAAGTTTAAATGATACTTTCTTGCCTCCGAAAGAATGGTCGCAATACTATCTGTTGTAAAGTTTTGAAACTCATCTATATATAAATAAAAATCTTTTCTTTCTTTCTCAGGAATTTTATTTCTCTTCATTACTCCCATTTGAATCTTACTAACCAAGATACAACCCAATAAAGAAGTGTTCATTTCACCAACTGACCCTTTTGAAAGATTAGCTAAAAATATCTTTCCTTCATCCATAATTTTAGTTAAATCAAAACCACTTCGTCTCTGTCCAATTATATTTTTCATTATATTATTCTCAATAAACCTTCCAATCTTAGAGACAACATAAGTTGTCATTTCCGCTTTTTCTCCAGCTCCAGATTGTTTCCACTCTTTAGTCCAATATCTTCTAACCATTGGATTTTTAACTTTTTTAAGTTGCCTATCTAAATATTCTTCATCTTTAAAAATTCTAGAAACATCAATTAAAGTACCAGGGTTATCTTTATCGGCCATTACTGCTAACATTGCATTCCTCATTGAATGTTCAAAAATTGGCCCCATACTTTCAGCAGAAAATAATTTGTAAAAAATTGAAATCATTTCTTGAACAGCAAAATCTTTCTGAACTTCCATTTTCCATTCCAACATATTTAAGCCAATTGGTCTTTCTATATCAGAAGGATCAAATAAAACAACATCTTTCATTCTTTCTTTAGGGATATTAGCTAAAGTATCTTTAATCAAATCTCCATGTGGATCAATAACCGCAACCCCTTCTCCATTTTCAATATCATGACGAATCATTTCTCTTAAAAGACCACTTTTACCAGTTCCAGTTTGTCCAACAAAATAAGAATGTCTTCTACGATCAGCCTTATTTGCAAACATTACCTTCTTCTTTTCTCCTCTAAAATTAACCTCCCCCAATAAATTAATTCCTTTCTTAGGAAGATTAATTGGGGGTTCAGAACCAGTACTCTTAATTGATTTAATGTAAGGAGTTTCAAGATAATAAGTAGGAAAATGATAGACACTTGTTAGTTCTTCTATGTTTAAATTAATTCTTTGTGATTTGTTAAAATTTCTAAAACTAAAATCATAAACTAAATTTCGAAGTTTTTTATTTTCTACCTTCCTCATTTGAAAACTATTAGGAGCAAAAAGAGAAAATTGACTAAAAGAACTTTCAATATGATTCAATATTTGATCTGATCTAGCCTGACTAAGGGCTGATGTTAAAATTCGAATATTTGCATCAAAAATTGGTTTTTGGGTTTTTTCTTGAACCGCTTTAATCGTCTTCTCATCAACATTGTTTTGTTGTTTTGTTTTCGGTTTTTTTCCAGAAGGAATAAAGATTTTAAATACCTCTTCTAAAAGCTCAGCAAAAAAACTTTTATGAACATCGAAAGTTGCATCTCTAAAACTCTTCCCTTTTTTTAACTCTGCTAAAACTGACTGACCTAACCCCTTCCAAGAACGATTACTGTTCTTAATAATTATTTGGATAGCTGCGCCTTCATTTGCTTTAATTTTACTTAAAGCGTTTGTTGTGCTAGCTAAAGGATCTTTTTCTAATTTTTTGTAAGTGCTAATTGGAAGAAAATTACTTCTTGATAAGTCTAAATAACAACCACTCGTTTTTCCTTCTGGTTCAAAAATAGTATAGTCCTTATTAACTTTTTCAACTATAGCTCGATCATAAACACCTTGAACATACTTTTCAAAAGAACTCTCTATATAGTGCGGGACAGCAACGTAAAAACAAATATCCTTTCCTCCTATTTGAGAGGCTATTTCTAAAGCAACCCTTGGCTCACCATAAATTATTTTTTCAAAAATGTTTGGTTTTCTTAAACTTAAAAAATTAGTTAAAACTTGTTCCATTTGCCCAATCAACATTTTTTCTTTTCTTTGGTTTTCTCTTTTTCCTTCAACGTCATGTTTGGGCATTAAAACTAAAAAAAGAGACATTTTCAAGCTTTCAGAAATATACTCTTTTTCTCTTTTTTTCAAAAATAAATAAACTAAAAAACCAACCCCAATTCCAACTATAATCATTAAAAACAAAAGCAATAAATCCATTTTATTTGATAAACTTATTATAAAAACCTTTGTGAGCTAAAACATCATGAAGAATATCTAAAATATAAGGACTATCCATATCTTTAGCAACAGCAATTGCAAAAGCAACCCCCTTTTTATCAGCAATTTTAAGTAACCGATTAATCTTTCCTTTCTTTTTTAAGTTTTTGATTTGTTGTTTTTCAGTTTCTATATCCTCTTTCAATTTATCAGGTTCAGTCTTCATTTTCTCTAATTCCTCTTCAAGCTTCTCCTCAATTTCTTTTTGCTGTTCTTTGTTTTCAAAGAACTCTCTTTTTTCTGGCTTTCGCTCCAAAGATTTTTCTATTTCTTGATCAGTTTTAAAGTTTTCCTTATTAGATTTTTTATTTAATTTTTCTTCGTCCATATTTTTTAATTATAAGATAAAAACCAAAAATTATCTACCGTATCGTCGTTTTCGATTTTGATATTCTTTTATCGCTTCTTCAAAATCTTTCTTACTAAAAGCTGGCCAAAGTTTATCTAAAAAATAAAACTCTGCATAAGCTAATTGCCAAATTAAAAAATTAGAAACCCTTTCTTCGCTTGTTCTGATTAATAGATCTAAGTCTTGAGGAATGTAAAGATTATTTTTTATTAAATCTTCAGTAACTTCTTCTGGTTCTATATCTTTCTTTACTATTTTCTTAACTGCATTAATAATTTCAGCTCTCCCACCATAACTAAAAGCAAAATTAACAATCATTTCTTTGTTGTTTTTAGTCTCCTCTTCAACTTCTTGAATTATTTTAATAATTTCTTCCGGAACCATATCTCTTTCCCCAGCAATATTAATTTTAATGTCGCCTTTAGCTATCTCAGGTCCTTTTTTAAAAACTTTTTTAAATAACTTCATTAAATAATCAACTTCTTTCTTTGACCTATTCCAGTTTTCAGTCGAAAAAATATACATTGTTAAAATTTTTATTCCTTTTTCTTTTGACCACTGAATTAAAGATTTAAGATTATTTAAACCTTTTTTATGACCTTCAAAGGTGGGTAAATTTCTTTTTCGAGCCCATCTTCTATTACCATCAATAATAACTCCTAAATGTCTTGGTATATTTTTATTCATTTTTATTAAAAATTAAAAAATCATTTTCAATTTCCACTTTACTAGGAATAATAAAGGGAAAATTAAAACCAAAGAAATAAACTAATTTAGTTAATATTCTAGAAAAGAGAATTTTAAACTTAAAAAATCTTTCAACCTTCTTTTTATAATTCAAAAAATCAGGAAAGTTTTTTAATAAAATGTCAGCTGCTGTTAAGCCCCAAATAACTCCTCCCCCACTCCAAGGTTTAGTTAATCCCAAAGCATCACCACACAAAGTTATTTTTTTACTAGAAGGAACTTGAAATCCTTCTGGGATTAGAGCTGATCTAGTTTCTTTTAGTTGGATATCTTTTTCTTTTAAAAAATTATTTAATAACTTCTGAGCTTTTTCTACCTCCTCAATAATTCCATATTCTATTTCATTACCTCGAGGAATTTTCCAGATGAAACCATTTTCAGTTGGCCAAACCTCAACAAAACCAGAAGAATCCTTCTTTTTAAGAAATCCTTGAATTCCAATTCGACATTTTGTTGGTTGGAGACCAACTTTTTTTCGAACAATAGAGTTGGCTCCATCACAACCTATAACCCGATCAAAACCGCTCGGAATAGCCTCTATTTCTCGATTTAAGAGTATTTTTACCTGATCCTTGTCAATTAACTTAACAACTAATTGATCAAGCTTAAAATGGTCAATTACTAAAAAATCTTTAGGAAAATTTAATTTAATTTCTTTTTTAGAAAAATGTAATAAGGCTGAGCTAATCCTATTCTTAATTAATTTTCTACTTTCTGGAATAAAGCTTAATATTTTTTCAGAAAAAAGACCGGAACAAGCATACTTTCCAATCTTTTTCTTTTTTTCAAAAATAGTAACCTGATGTTTTTTAGAAAGTTTTTTAGCTAAATAAAGACCGCAAATTCCAGCTCCAACAATAGCTACTTTTTGTTCTTTCATATTTATAAATTTTAATTGATTCTTTTTCTTGTTTTTTAGCAACAATAAAGCCACAAGCAAAAGAAAGTAAAACAACTAAAAAAATACCAACAAATAAAATAAAGTCTTGGTTTCCTTTAAAAGAAAACATTATTTAATACAAGTTTTAATAAATTTTTTAAATAAAGGATGAGGATTTAAAGGTCGAGATTTAAATTCTGGATGAAATTGAACTCCAACAAAAAACGGGTGTTTCTCTAACTCAATAATTTCAACTAAATCTCTTTTTGGATTTTGACCAGCAAAAACAATCCCATTTTTATTTAAAACCTTCTTATATTGATTATTAAATTCGTAACGATGACGATGTCTTTCTTCAATATTTTTCTTTCCATAAGCCTGATAAGACTTTGTTCCTTTCTTTAAAGCACATTTATAAGCACCCAATCTCATCGTTCCTCCATAATCTTTATCTTTTAATAACTTTTTTTGATCAGCCATAATATCAATAACTGGGTTCTTGGTTTTAGGATCTAATTCAGTTGAATGAGCATCTTTTAAACCACAAACATGACGAGCAAACTCAATTACTGCTAATTGCATCCCTAAACATAATCCAAAAAAAGGAATATTATTCTCACGACAATATTGGATAACGTTAATTTTACCTTCAGTTCCACGAGATCCAAAACCACCAGGAACAATCACCCCATCCAAATCTTCAATTTCTTTAAGTTTTTTCTTATCTTTTTCATACTTTTCAGCTGATAACCACTTAACTTCGGCTTCTTTTCCAAAAGACCAAGCTGCATGCTTAATCGATTCAATAACGGAAATATAAGAATCAGACAAAACAAAATCACCAGTTTTAAAATATTTTCCAACTATTCCAATCTTAACTTTTTCTTTTGCTCCCTTAATAGTTTTAACTAATTTCTTCCATTTTTTAAGTTTTGCTTTTTTCTTCTTTAAGCCAAATTCATTTAAAATTTTATCTCCTAAGTTTTCTTTTTCAAAATTTAATAAAACTTCATAAATAGAATCAACGTCTGGAGCAGAAATTATATTTTCTTTATCAACATTACAGAAAGTTGAAATTTTTCTTTTTCTTGGCTTATCTAAAGGAACTTTCGAACGTCCAAAAATAAAGTCAGCCTGAATCCCAGTTTCATTAAGAAGGCGCGAAGCCGTTTGAGTTGGTTTTGTTTTCATTTCTCCAATATGAGCTGGAATTGGAAGATAAGAAACTAAAACAAATTTAACATCCTTCGGATTTTTTAATTTCATCATCCTGGCTGCTTCTTGAAAAACTAACCCCTGATATTCACCAATCGTTCCTCCAATTTCAATAATAGTAAAATCAGCATCATTCTTTTTTGATGCTTTTTCAATCGTTGAAATAACTTCATTTGGAATATCCGGAATAACTTCAACACACCTCCCCTTATATTCTAAATTCCTTTCCTTTTTAATAACTGACTGATAAACTTTTCCAGTTGTTAAATAGTTATCAGCTGTTAAGTTTTCTTCTAAAAACCTTTCGTAATTACCAATATCTTGATCACATTCAGTTCCATCATCCATTACAAAAACCTCCCCATGTTCAACTGGATTCATAGTTCCAGCATCAACATTCACATAAGGATCTATTTTAACTGAAGTAACCTTGAAGCCTCTCATTTTTAGAATTCGTCCAATCGAAGCAGCGGTGATTCCTTTTCCTACTCCCGACATCACCCCACCGATAACGAAAATAAATTTTGGCTTCATGTTTTTTTAATTAGATTTGGTAATTGTAATTATAATTTTTGATTCTAATTCTTCTCCAAAGTTTAAATCAACTGGGTATTCTCCTACCGAATCTATTGGCTTATCTAAATTAATTTGTTTTTCCTCAACTTCAAAACCCTCGTCTTGAAGAGCTTCAGCAATTTTTTTAGATGTAACCGATTCAAAAAGTTGACCCTCCTCCCCAACCTTAAATTCTAATTCAAATTTTCTTCCTTCAAGATTTTTAGATAATTTTTCTTTTTTCTCTTTCTCTTTTTCTTTCTTTTCTTTTTTCTTTTCTTTTCTTTGTTGAACTTTTTCAAGATCTTGTGGGGTGACTATTTTAGCTAAACCATTTGGAATTAAATAATTCCTAGCATAACCACTCTTAACATCTTGGATCTCATCTTTTTGAGCAACATTTGGAACGTTTTTTAAGAAAATAACTTTCATATTAAATTAAGTTTACTATAGATTTTTAATGACTTCAATGGCTTTTTCTAATTGAGGATCCACCTCATTTTCATAATCCTCCTTAGTGTATTCAACTTCAATGTCAGGCTCTAAACCAACATCGTTAATTAAATTTTCGTTTGGAGTTAACCACTCAGCAATTGTAATTTTAAGACTTGAACCATTTGATAAAGATTTTAATTCTTGAACTGATCCTTTACCAAAAGATTTTTTTCCAATTAACTGAACACCTCTATTATCTCTTAAAGCTCCAGCTAAAATCTCGGAAGCAGAAGCTGAACCTTCATTAATCAAAACAACAACCGGATAGTCTTTCAAAAGACTATTCCCTTCTGTTTTTTTAGATATTTTTCTACCATCTCTAAATTTCTCGATTACTACTATTTGATCTTCTTCTAAAAACCAACCAGCTAAATCTTGAGCAACACTTAAATAACCACCAGGATTACTCCTTAAATCTAAAATTATTCTGTCGGCTTTACTATCTAGAATTTCATAAGCAGCATCTCTAAAATCACTACTTAATAATCGACTAAATTGATAAATCTGAAGATAAGCAATATTTTCTTCTTTAATCTCTAATTTTAAAGAAGGAATTTCTATTACTCCTCGAGTAACAGTAATATCTCTTACTTCTTCCCAATTTTCTCTAAAAACTGTTAAAACAACATCAGTTCCTTTTTCTCCCCTAATCATATTAACCGCCTCATCAATTGTAATATCAATTGTTGAGGTTCCATTAATTTTAGTAATAATATCACCTGGTCTTAAACCAGCCTTTTTAGCGGGAGTTCCTTCTAAAGGAGCAACCACCTTTAATTGATCGTCGCGAATAGTAATTTCCATTCCCACCCCTTCAAAAGAACCATCAACATCTTCTAAAAAAGTTTTAGTATCTTTTGGAGGTAAAAAGATAGTATAAGGATCTTCTAAAGAAGCAGTCATCCCTTTAATGGCCCCGTATAAGATATTCTTTCTAGTTAACAACTCCTCCTTTACAAAGTTATCTTCAATTTTATGATAGGCCTCCCAAAATAAAGAAAAATCTAAATCTTCAGGTGGACAAATTCGACAACTTGTTTGTCCATAATAAGAACCAAATTGAAAACAAACTAACCCAATAATTATTAAAACTAGATAATTAAATTTTTTATTTGAAAAATTCATTTTAGTGTGCCCTCACCAGGATTCGAACCTGGAACCAATAGCTTAAAAGGCTACTGCTCTGCCGTTGAGCTATGAGGGCTTAAATTAAAGATTTTCTTTACTTAGCTTTCTTAATAACTCTTTCTGTTTTTTTGTCAAACGCTGAGGAGTCTTAATATTCAATTCAACAAAGAGATCCCCCTTTCCTCCTCTACCAAAATGAGGAATTCCTTTATTCTCAATTTTTAAAACTTTTCCTGACTCTGTTCCTTTTGGTATTTCTAAAACAATCTCCTTTCCACTTAAAGTTTTAATTTCAGTTTCACCTCCTAAAGAGGCTTGAGAGAAATTAATTTCTCTATCAGTATATAAATTATCTCCTCTTCTTTCAAAATCAGAATCATTTTGAATTGAAAAAACAACATATAAATCTCCAGCTGGACCTCCATTAATTCCAGCATTACCTTTTCCTTTCATTTTAATAACTTGATCGTCATCTATTCCGGCTGGGATTGTAATTTTAATTGTTTTTTCTTTTTCAACTCTTCCGTCTCCTCCACAAACATTACAAGGTTTTTCAGGAATTTCTCCTTGACCATTACACTCTGGACAAATAGAGTCTTCAGTAAAGCTTCCTAACATTGTTCTTCTTATTTTTTTAACTCTTCCTGTTCCTCTACAAGAAAAACATTCTTTCATCTCTGTTTCTGGTTCGCCACCCTTTCCCTCACATCTTGGACAAGTTAGTTTCTTTCTTAAGGAAACTTCTTTCTCATGTTTTTCTAAAACATTTTTTAAAGGAACATGAATTTTTATCTTTATATCGTTTCCTCTTCTTACATCTCTCTTCTGTCTAAATCCTCCTCCACTTCTTCCAAAAATTTCATTTAAAATATCTTTAAAATCAAAACCTTGTCCGGAAGCACCACTATTACCCCAACTCCATTGTTTGTAAAAACCATCTCCCATCCCGCCCATTCCTCCTCTTCTAGCTCTAGGTCCTCCCTGATCAAACGTTCTTCCAAAATTATCGTATTGCTTTCTCTTTTTCTTATTAGAGAGTACTTGATAAGCTTCGTTTATCTTTTTAAACTTATCCTCATCACCACCCTTGTCAGGGTGGTGTTTTTTGGCTAGCTTATAGTAAGCTTTTTTAATTTTAGAAGGAGAAGCATCTTTCGATACTCCTAAGACCTTATAATAATCCTTCATTTTTTCTTATCTTTTTTTGAATCTTTTTTTTCTTTATACTTTCCTTTCTCAACGTTTTCTTTTTTTGAACTTTTTTCTTTTTTTGAACTTTGTCCACCTGCAGCTTTTTGTTTATTTATATCCTTATACATTTCGGCTCCAACTTTCTGAATAGCTTTAGATAAAGCGGCAGTTTTCTTTTCAATGTCTTTAATGTTATCACTCTCTTTAGCCTTTTTCAACTCTTCTTTTTTAGATTCAATTTCTTTTTTAATGTCTTCAGAAACCTTATCTTTTGAATCTCTTAAGGTCTTTTCAGCAAGATAAACTAAATTATTAGCTTTATTCTTAACTTTAATCATTTTTCTCTTCTTTTTGTCTTCTTCAGCATATTTTTCAGCTTCTCTTTTCATCTTTTCAATTTTCTCATCAGATAAACCAATTGAACCTTCAATCTTAATTGATTTAGATTTTCCACTTGCTTTATCTTCCGCTGTTACTGATAAAATACCATTAGAATCAATGTCAAAAGTAACATCAATTTTAGGAGTTCCTCTTGGTGCTGGAGGAATATCAGTTAAAACAAATTGACCTAGTGATCTATTATCCTTAGCCATTGGCCTCTCTCCTTGTAAAACATTAATCTGAACAGTAGTTTGATTATCAGCAGCAGTTGAAAATGTTTTAGTTTTAGATGTTGGAATAGTTGTATTTTTTTCTATCATAGTCGTATTAACTCCACCTAAAGTTTCCATTCCTAAAGATAATGGTAAAACATCTAATAATAAAACATCTTTTGCTTCTTCTTCAGATCCACCCTCTTCCTTTACTCTTAATATTTCTCCTTCCATTGCAGCTCCCATTGCAACTACTTTTTGAGGATTAATAGATTTATCTGGTTCTTTTCCAAAATATTCTTTAACTGCAGTTCTAATAGCTGGAATTAAAGTTGTTCCTCCAACCAAAACAACACCATCAACTTCATTAGGTTCAAGCTTTTCATCATCTCCTCCTTGTTTATTTAATTTTTCTAAATCTTCTTCCTTAAGATTTACTTGACTTAATGTTTCCTTAACCTTCTCAATTGATTCTTCAACTAAGTCACGAGTTAAATCATTAAATTTAGCTCTAGTTAAATTATAATTTAAATGTTTTGGACCAGAGTCAGTTGAGGAAATAAATGGAAGATTAACTTCTGTCTCCATTGCTGAAGATAATTCTTTTTTCGCTTTTTCAGCTGCCTCTTTAAGTCTTTGCAAAGCTAAAGGATCTTCTAATAAATCAATACCTTGATCTTCTTTAAATTTTTTAGCCAACCAATCAATAATCCTTTGATCAAAATCATTTCCCCCTAAATGAGGAGCTCCTTCAGTTGCTAAAACCTCAACAACATCAGGTGAGATATTTAGAATTGAAACATCAAAAGTTCCACCTCCAAAATCGTAAACAACAATTGTTTCTTCTTTTTTTCTACCAATTCCATAAGCTAAAGCTGCGGCTGTTGGCTCATTAATAATTCTTAAAACTTTTAATCCAGCAATCTTTCCAGCTGCCTTAACTGCTTTTCTTTGTGAGTCATCAAAGTTAGCTGGACAAGTAATAACAGCTGAATTTATTTCTTCTCCTAAATTCTCTTCAGCATCCATTTTTAATTTTTGCAAAATCATTGAAGAGATTGTGATTGGACTCTTCCAATCATCTCCCAATTTAACCTCTACCCCTCCGTCATCTCTTTCTCTAACATCATAAGAAACTCTCTTAATTTCATCTTGAACTTCTTGATCAGAAAACCTTCTTCCAATAAATCTTTTTACTGAATGAATAGTATTCTTTGGATTAGTAATCGCTTGTCTTTTAGCTAAAACACCAGTTAATCTTTCTCCTTTTTTAGAAATAGTAACAATAGAAGGAGTTAAAATAGATCCTTCCCTATTTTCTACACACTTTGGTTCTCCGTCTTTTACAATAGCCATTTTGGAAATTGCTGTTCCCAAATCAATACCTAAAATTTTACTCATAATTTTTTTTAGAATAAAGCAGTTTGTAAACAAAACCCTTTGCTTACAAACTGCCTTCGATTAATTTAATTAATTATTTTTTCGACTTTTTATTTTTAACCTTAATTTTTAATTTTTTATTTTTCTTTTCCTTTTCCTCTTTTCTTGGAATAACAATCTTTAACATTCCGTCCTCATAACTTGCTTCTGCCTTGTCTTCCTTAACCTTAACTGGTAAAGGTATTATTCTCTTATAATAAGTTGAACTAATTTCTTTTCGGTAATAATCTTTTTCTTTATTTTCTTTTTTCATTTCTTGGTCTGCTTGAATCTTTAAAACATTATCTTCTACTTCAGCATTAATTTTTTCAGGATCAACTCCTGGTAATTCAATTTCAGCAACTATATCTTTATCTGTCTTATAAATATCCATTCGAGGTTGAATCATTGGAAAGTCACCTTCAAAGTCTTCCCATAATCTTGGTTCTTCTTCGAACCATTTGTCCATTCCCCAAAATGGTCTCCATGGTATTAATGACATATTTATTTTTTAAATTGGTTAATAATACGACTATTATATTTAATTTTTATTTTACAAAACCTATCTTTTTTTCTTCTCCTTTACTCTCTTCAATATCGCCAAACTGGTCTTCATATTTTTCAACACTATTCTGAAGAGTTTTAACAATTCTCTTTAAATGATTAGGGCTAACAATAATTCTTGAACTTAAAACTCCAGATTTTCCAGCTGCCATCAAGAAATCCAAAACAAATTCTTCCTTTTGATTTGATACTCGTACTAAATTCGAATAGCTACCTTTTAAGTCTTCATTATTAGCTTTAATTTTTATTTTTTTACTCATTTTTAAATTATTTTATTACTTTAACTTTTGCCGGCCGCAAAAGTTTTTCTTTAATTTTTTCACCTTTCTTAATGACTTCAATTATTTTTCCTGATTCTCCTTCTTGTTCAACACTCTCTACAATATCATGAAGGTTCGGATCAAATTCTTCTTCTAAACACTTAATCTCAGTCACACCCTCCCCTTTAAGAAAATCTTTAATTTGTCTTTTAATCTGTAAAAGTCCTTTTACGTTTTCGTCTTTTTTTAAATCTTCTGGAATACTCTTTTCAGCTAAATCAAAATTATCAATAACTGGAAGAAGTTCTAAAATAATGCCTGTTTTAATGTATTCAGTTAAAGAATCAATTCTTTTCGCTCCCTCTTTTTTATAGTTCAAGAAAGCAGCCCTTTCTCTTTTCCAATTATCTAAATATTTATCTTTAGTCTTTTTACATTTTTCAAGCTTTTCTTTTAATTCTTTTTTAGATAAATCCTTGATATCTTCTTGATCTTTTTCTTTATTCATAATTATTTTTTTCTAAATTTTTTAATATTGAATTTATTAAACTTATATTATCTTGATACCTCATCCTTTTAGGCCCCAACAAAGAAATAATTCCTTTTCTTTTTTTAGGAAAAGAGCATTTCGTAATAATCATGCTAAAATTGTTGGCCTTAGTAAAAGGGTTTTCCTCACCAATATAAATCTTGATCTGAGTATTAACATCTACATTTTTAACTTTTTTTTCAAAAATTTGTAAAAGATCTACTAATTCGTCAGTAAATTTTTCCTCTTTAGATTCTGGTTTTTTCAAAATACTTCCCCACCCTTCCTTGCAAAAAAACTCTTCCTCTAGAAGCTGAATAGCAACGAGATTCAAAGATCTTCTTGCTAAAAATTTAGATAGTCTAGTCGTAAAATTGAAAACGTCATTTTCTTTTTTAAATATCTTTTTTAACTTAGAAGAAGTTCTTTTTTTAAACTTTTTCTTTTTCAATAACTCATTTACAAAAAATCTATAAGCCTTATCGGTTGGAATTCGGCCAGCTGAAATATGAGGCTGATTCAAAAATCCTAATTCACTCAATTCTTGCATCTCATTTCTAATTGTTGCAGAACAAAAATCCAACTTATACTTTTCTTTAATTAACTTGGAGCTTACAGGTTTAGCTGTATCTATATACTCCATTAAAACTCCTTTTAAAATATTTTCTTTTCTCTCTGAAATCATCATCATAATTATAACAAAATAATTTTAGCGGTCAACAATTTAGAGTGCTAATTCAATAATTAGAAGACTTTCAGAAAATATAGTAAAATGACTAAATATGTCTAAGAGAAAAACTAAAATTTTATTGTTCTTGATTTTAGGGATAGCTATTTTTTTTAGATTCTGGAATATCTCTGATTCTCCCCCCGGTCTTTATCCTGATGAAGCAGTGAATGGAAATGACGCTTTAAAAACTTTAAAAAATAAATTTCAATTATTTTATGAACATAATAATGGACGAGAAGGTCTCTTTATTTGGTTAATCTCTCTTTCCTTTCAATTGTTTAAACCAAGTATTACAACCTTACGACTTCCCTCAATAATAATTGGAATTTTAACAACCCTTGGATTATATCTATTTACAAAAGAACTGTTCTTTAAAAATAAAAACAAAGAAAAAATTGCCTTATTGGCAAGCTTCCTACTCTCTGTTTCTTTTTGGCACGTTAATTTTTCAAGAATTGCCTTTCGAGGAATTCTTGTTCCTTTTTTATTAACTTTCTCTTTCTACTTCTTATTAAAAGCTTTTAGAGAAAACAAAGTTGGAAAATCTATCCTAGCCGGAATATTTTATGGTTTAGGTTTTTATTCTTATTCACCTTTTTATTTATCAATTATAATCCTCTTCTCTATCTTGTTCTTTTATTGGAAAAACAAAAAGAACTTAAAAAGATTTTTAAAAATAAGTATTGCAAATTTATTAACAATTTTTTTAACTGCTCTTCCGATGGGTATTTTACTCTTAACAAAGCCAGAAAAGATTTTAAACAGAGGAGCTCAAGTTTCTGTTTTTAAAACCCAATCCCCAATCATGGAATTATTTAAAAGCTTGTTCCTCCATTTAGGAATGTTTAATATTTTTGGAGATCAAAATTGGCGTCATAACATTGCTACAAAACCTCAATTATCATGGATTGTTGGTCTGTTTTTTCTAATTGGTTTTTTCTTTCTTATTAAGAATTTAAAAAAGAACAAAACCAAAGAAAAGATTATAATTATTTGGTTTTTTGCCATGCTACTTCCAGGAATCTTAACAAGTCAGGGCTGTCCGCATGCTTTAAGAACCATTGGAATAGTTCCAGCTGTTTATATTATTTCAGCTCTTGGTTTTTTAACCACCTACCAAAAATGTATAAAAAAATATAATAAAAAAATAATTAAAAAGATATTTTTGTCTATTTTAGTTTTAATCGTTCTTCTCCAATTTAATAATTATTTTATAAATTGGTCTAATCAAGAAGAAACTAGAAGTGCTTTTAAAAATTATTATGTTCAACTTGGGAGATACCTTAATTCTCTCCCTCCATCTACTAATAAAATAGTAATTAGTTCTCCAGTAACATCTGAAACAACTATGTTTTTAGAAAATATCGAGAATAAAAAATCATTATATTTATTCCCAGAAAATATCAACCAAATTCCAGAAAAAGAAAACACCGTAATCGTTCCAATTGATAAAGAAAATAACCAATTGTTTCAAAAATTAAAAGAAAAATTCCCAAAAGGAAAAATAATTCATCAAAATAATATAACTATTTTTAAAATATGATAACAGATAAAAAAACAAACATTATTGCGATATTATTGCTTTCAATAACTTTCTTAATAGGTTTTTTTAGTGTAAAAAATAATTCTCTGACTTTTGATGAACTATCTCATATTCCAGCCGGATATTCTTATTTAACCCAACAAGATTTTAGAATTAACCCGGAACACCCTCCTTTCATTAAAGATTTATCAGCTATTCCTCTTTTATTTTTAGATTTAAACTTCCCATCTGAAAGTTCTGCTTGGCAAGAAGGAATAAACAACCAATGGGATTTCGGTAATAAGTTTATTTTCCATTCTGGTAATAATGCTGATCAAATAGTTTTTTTAGCTAGAATACCAATGCTTTTTGTTTTAGTTTTTCTTGGTTGGTTTCTTTTTAAGTGGGCTAAAGAAAAATATGGAAATAAAACAGCTTTATTTGTTTTAGTCTTATTCTCTTTTTCACCTAGTCTTATAGCTCACGGAAGATTAGTTACTACCGATTTGGGAGCCACTTTTGGCTTTGTTGTTAGTACCTACTTTTGGTTAAAATTTCTAAAAAACCCTTCTCGAAAAAACATAATTATTACTAGTCTTGTTTTTGGATTTACAATACTTCTTAAATTTTCAATGGCTCTTCTTGTTCCCTTCTTTGGAATTATTACTCTTATCTATGTTTTCTTAAAAAACAAAAACCTGTTTGAATACCTTATTAAATCAGTCTTAGTTGGCTTAATAGCAGTAATTTTTGTTGTTTGGCCAGTATATCAATGGCATGTTATGAATTACCCCCCAGAAAGACAATTAAGAGATACAACTAGAATGCTAGCTAAAAACTTTTTTGACCCATTAAGAAACTTGCTAATCTCAATATCAAATATCCCGATCTTAAGATCTTTAGGTTTATACTTTACTGGTCTTTTAATGGCAACTCAAAGAACAATGTTTGGAAATACAACTTTCTTTCTTGGAAAATTAAACAATGCAAGTTTTAAAAATTATTTCCAAATAGTCTATTTACTTAAAGCTCCAATTGCACTTCATGTTTTAACTATAACTGCTTTATTAGTATTCATTGTAAAAAGATTTAAAAAACAAACCCAATCAATTAAAGAAAAACTAAAAAATAACTTTACTGAATTATCAATGCTTATCTTTTTAGCAATTTATTGGCTAACTTCTGCTTTTGGAAATTTAAACTTAGGAATTAGACACCTCCTCCCTGTTTTTCCTTTTACTTATATGCTTGTAAGTTCATACCTTGTAAAAAGTATTCAAAAAAGTAAAAAACAAACAATTAAAGTAATGGGGTCTGCTTTTATTCTTTTTTCACTTGGTTGGTATTCAGCTTCTTCAGTTTTAAATTATCCTTATTATATTCCCTACTTTAATGAAATGATTGGAACTAATGACGGCTATAAATATGTTGTTGATTCAAATTATGATTGGGGGCAAGATTTAAAAAGACTTAAAAAATGGGTTGAAGAAAATAATATTGAAAAAATTAAAATAGATTATTTTGGAGGTGCTGATGTAAATTATTATTTTCCAGAAAAAGCCGAATGGTTTGATGCTCGAAAAGAAAAACCAAAAGGATATATTGCTGTTTCAGCAACCCTACTTCAATCAGGAACAGGAAAACCTCTTCCTAGCTTTGAATATGATGGAGGTTACTATCGTTGGCTTCAAGACTATAAGCCAATAGCAAAAGCTGGTAAATCAATCTTTATTTACTATATCCCTTAGTCTCTTTTCTTAATAGGAGCTGTATTACCAAATCTTAATTCAATATACTCTAAGTTTTTTCTTTCGTCAGAAGAAAGATAGCCTTTAAGAACAGTTTCAAGTTTAGTGAACTGCCAATTAATATCTTTTTGAGGATCTAAATAGATTTGCCAACCTTCTTCAGTCAAAATATTAATTCTTTCTTCTGAGATAAGATTAAATTTTTTAATATCTAAATCTAAGTTTTTAACTTT
>CAZXBN010000004.1:0-18493 GCA_964638845.1 uncultured Candidatus Saccharibacteria bacterium | reverse complement strand
TAAACAATATCATAAACTTGATTAATAATTTGTTTGACTTTTTTAAAATTTAGTAGAAATATAATTATTAGTAATTTAAAAGTTGATAAAAAATGGAAAAAAAATTAAAAGTTGAGCTTTTAAAGGAACATCCAGCAATTTTAGCAGCTGTTGCAGCTAAAGTTTCTCGAGCTCCACTAGACGAAGGAAGTATTAAAGATATTTTTGAGAAAACTAAAAAAGAACCAGAAAAAGCTAAAAAACTTGTTGGAAGAGTTCTTAATTACGGACATATGATTCCGGCTGATTTTGGAGGATTTGCTATTGCTCTTGAAAATATTTCTCGCTTAGCGGCGGTTTATATTTGGAGAAATGTAAATACCCAAAATTTTGTTTTTGGAGCTGGAATTGAAGCTTCTTTAAGGCTAGTAAAGGCTAATCGTTACAAGGAAACTATCGACGATGATTTAGGTTCTGAAATTTTCGAAGCCTATGAAAAACTTCTTGATTTAGATATTCCAACTCAGGATGCTCGATATGTGCTTCCAGAAGCTACTTTAACTAGAATGGTTTTTAGTGCTCCCCCTCGCTATTTAATTAAACTAGCTAATAGTTTAATTAAAACTCCTTTACAGGAATTGCAAAAGATAGGGAAGAGAATTAAAAATTTAGTAGGTAATTACTTTCTTGAGATTCCAGAAGAACCTCAAATATCTCAATGGAAGTTTTGGGGAAAAGAAAAGGATACTAAAAGTAAAATTGATCTTGATTTTCAAAATAGTATTCATTCTTTATCCTTGAATATGGATGTCGAGGGAAGTTTGTCGATGTATGCTCAACTAGTAAGACAAAGACAGTTACTTTGCTCGATTAACTCCTTAGAAAGTATTGTTGGAGACGCTAAGTTTTCAATCCCTCCTACTTTTAATAAAAAGGCAGAAGAAATTTATAAGGGGATTGCTAAAAAAATTCTAGAAAAACAGAAAGAGTTAGTTAAAGAAAAAGATCCTAATTTTGCTTATTGGCTTTTATTAGGTCAAAGGGCAAAAGCTAAAATATTTGGGAAGGGAATTGGAGTATTAAATACTTCAAGGGCTCGTTCTGAAGGAGTTGCTCAATGGGAAATCAGGAAAGAAGTAGGGATAAAATTAACCCGAGAATTAATTAAAAAATATCCTCAGTTTAAAGAAAAAGTTGGACCTCATTGTTGGAGAAAAGGTTTTTGTAAAGAAGACGGAACCTTTAAAACAAAAGAGGCTACTTGTCCTGCTTTTAAAAAATGGGGTGGTAAAAAACCTTCAAGTCTAAAAGAGTGCTTAGATACTTTAGAAGAAAAATACGAAATATTTAATTTATAGCCGTTAAAATATAATTAAAATATCTTAATGGTTTTTTTATTTACCTTTTTTCTTGCTTCTAAAAGCTTAAGAAGGTAGAATAATTTATTAAATAATAATTTTAGATTAATGAGTCTAAGAAAAACAGATCCAAAAATTTATCAATTAATAGAAAGAGAAATTAACCGTCAAAAAGAAGGGATTACCTTAATCGCTTCTCAAAACTATGCAAGTCCGGCTATTTTAAAGGCAGTTAGTAGTGTTTCGACTAATAAATATGCTGAAGGATATCCTGGTAAAAGATATTACGGAGGAAATGAATTTATTGATAAAACTGAAAGATTAGCTATTGAGAGAGCTAAAAAATTATTTAAGGCTGATCATGCTAATGTTCAGTCTCATTCTGGTTCTCAAGCTAATGCTGCTGTTTATTTAGGATTATTAGAGCCAGGAGATAATATCTTAGGTTTTGATTTAAAAGCAGGTGGGCATTTAACTCATGGCTCTCCAGTTAATTTTTCAGGACAATATTATAATTTTGCTCATTATGGAGTAAATAAAAGAACTGAAATGATTGATTTTGACAAGGTACGAGAAATAGCTTTAGAATTTAAACCTAAATTAATTGTTGCCTCAACAACAGCTTATTCAAGAATTATTAACTTTAAAAAATTTAGAGAAATAGCAGACGAAGTTAATGCTTATTTGCTTGGTGATATTTCTCATATTGCCGGTTTAGTTGTTACCGGTTTACATCCTCATCCTTTTCCATATTGTGATGTTGTAACTAGTACTACTCATAAAACACTTCGAGGACCTCGAGGAGCTATTATTTTATCAAAACAAGAGTTAGCCGAAACGATTGATAAGGCTGTTTTTCCAGGAAGTCAAGGTGGTCCCTTAGAACATGTTATCGCTGGTAAAGCCGTTTGTTTTTTAGAAGCAATGAAGGATTCTTTTCAAAGATATCAAGAAAATATTATTTTAAATGCTAAAGCAATGGTGAATGAATTTAAGAAACAGGGAGTCAGGGTAGTTAGTAGAGGAACTGATAATCATTTATTTGTAATTGATATTACTGATTTAAATTTAACTTCTCAACAAATCCAAGATGGTTTAGAGGAGGTTAATATTTATGTTAATAAGAATACTATTCCTTTTGATAAAAGATCACCATTTAATCCTTCTGGGATTAGGATTGGATCTCCAGCTATTTCAACTCGAGGAATGAAAGAAAAAGAGGCTCGAAAAATAGTTCAATTAATTATGAAGTTTATTAATAATTTTAATAATAGAAAAAGTAGAGAAGAAATTAAAAAAGAAGTTCAAAAAATGTGTCAAAAATTTCCAATTTATAAGAATTTAAAATGGTAAACATGAAAAATAAAAAATATCAATCAGTTATAGGGCTTGAAATTCATTCTGAATTAAAAACTAATTCAAAAATGTTTTGTTCTTGTCCGAACGACTTTGATGCTGAGCCAAATACTAATATTTGTCCAATTTGTTTAGGGCATCCAGGAACTCTTCCTGTTATCAATAAAAAAGCTGTTGAGAAAGTTATTAAGGTTGGCTCAGCCTTAAATTGTAAAATAGCAAGAGTTTCTAAGTTTGATCGTAAAAGTTATTTTTATCCTGATCTTCCAAAAGGTTATCAAATTTCTCAATTTGATAAACCTCTTTGTGAAAAAGGACATTTAAAAGTAAAAGATAAAAGAATAACTATTAGGAGAATTCACTTAGAAGAAGATGCTGGTAAATTAACTCATACAGATGAAAATTATAGTTTACTTGATTGTAATAGAGCGGGACTTCCTTTGATGGAATTAGTAACTGAACCTGATATTCGTTCTTCCGAAGAGGCTATTGCTTTCGCTAAAGAACTTCAATTAATCTTACGCTATCTTGATATTTCAAATGCAAACATGGAAAAAGGACAAATGAGAGTTGAGGTTAATATTTCTCTTTCTGAGAAAAAAGAAGGTTCTGACGAAGTTGACCTATCTAATCCTCGAGTTGAAATTAAAAACTTAAACTCCTTTAAAGCAGTAAAAGGAGCGATTAAATATGAAATTAAAAGACAAACTCAATTATTAGAAAAAGGAAAGAAGGTTGACCGAGAAACAAGAGGTTGGGATGCTGATAAAAATAAAACTCTTTCTCAGAGAAAGAAAGAGGAAGCTCATGATTATCGTTATCTACCAGAACCCGATCTTCCCCCATTAATTTTTAGTGATGAAGAAATTGAAAAAATTCAGGAAGAAATTCCTGAACTACCAAAAGAAAAAAGAAAGAAGTTTTCTGAAGAATATAACTTGAAAAATCAGAATGTTAATTTCTTTATTGAGAATATAAAAGTTGGTAAGTTTTTTGAAAAAACTATTAAGTTGATTGAAAAAGAAAAAGGGAAAGAAGAGGAAATGATTCAATTAGCTGCTAATTATCTTACTTCTGACTTACAAGGTTTGATGAATCAAGCAAGTAAACGAGAGATTAAATTTTCTCCAGAAAATTTTACTCAATTTATTGTTTTGATCGATCAGGGAAAAATTTCAAGTAAAATAGCTAAAAAAGTTCTTGAGGAAATGTTTCAAACAGGAAAAGAACCTTCTCAAATTATCGAAGAGAAGGGGCTTAGTAAAATTAATAATCAAGATAAGATCGAAGGAATAATCCAAAAAGTTATTGAAAAAAACCAAGAAGCTGTTTCTGATTTTAGGTCTGGTAAGAAAAACGCTTTCCAATTTTTAATTGGACAGATTATGAAGGAAACAAAAGGAAGAGCTAACATTGAAAAGGTTCGATCTGTTTTAAAAGAAAAATTAAATTAATCTTTGATAAATCTTTTGATTAGCTTTTCTGCTTCTTGGTAATTTTTAACCCAATTGATTTCTTTATCTTTTTTATACCAAGTCATTTGGCGTTTACTAAACTGCATTGTATGCAGTTTTATTTTTTCTTTTATTTTTTCTCGGTCTTTCTCTGTAACTTTAAAATCAGGATAAAAAGAAAACCATTCTTGATAACCAATTGCCTTTAAACGAGGATTTGGCTTGAACTTTTTAAGAGCTTTTATTGCTTCTTCTTCTAAACCTTTTTTAAACATTTGGTCGGTTCTTTTTGAAATCCTTTCTTTTAATTTATTTTGATTTGGTTTAAGTCCAATTTTAAGAACGTCAAAGAAGGAATCTTTTTTCTTTCTTTGCTTCCAAAATGATTCTCCTGTTTCTTTGCAAACTTCAATTGCTCTTACTAATCTTCTTTTATTTTTCTTCTTAATTTTTTTTGCTCCTTCTGGGTCTAGTTTTTGATAAATTTTAAAAAGTTCTTTTTTATTCTTTTTTTCTAATTTTTCCCTTAATTTTTTATTAGGTGGTGTTTCACCAAGAGAAAAATCTTTAACAACTGATTTAACATAAAGGGGAGAGCCTCCGACTAAAAACGGAGTTTTTCCTTTTTTCAAGACCTTTTTAATGGCCGTTAGAGCCATTTTTTTATAGATAGCAACATTAAACTCTTCATTTAAAGAAACACAATCAACTAAATGATGTTGGGCCTTCTCCCTTTCTTTTTTAGTTGGTTTTGCAGTTCCAATTCCTATCTCTTTATAGACTTGCTTGGAATCAGCAGAAATAATTTCTCCATTAAACTTATTGGCTAATTTAATACTTAAACTTGTTTTACCTGAAGCAGTTGGCCCTAAGATAACTATTAACTTAGGAGGTTTGACTTCTCCTTTGAGACCCCAAGGGGTAATTTTTTTAATTTTTACTTTTTTAAAAGCACCAACCGGAGTGATTTTATCCTTTTTTATTTTTACGGTTTTATAGGTACTTGTCTTTCCGAATAAATAACTTGAAGATTGATCTTTAATTAAAACTTTTACTTCTTTATTTTTATACTTTTTATTATTGTTTAAAGCAGTTTTTTCTAATATTTTATTTAATTCTTTTCTTCTTCTTTCTTTTTCTTCTAAAGAGATATCGTCTTTCATCTGGGCTGCCTTTGTCCCTTTTCTAGTTGAGTATTTTGCTATATAAGCCATATCGAACTTGATTTCTTTAAATAGTTTAACAGTATCTTTAAATTGTTTTTTAGTTTCTCCTGGAAAACCAACAATTACATCAGTTGAAATTGTAATGTTCGAAACTTTATTTCTAATTTGTTTTATTATTTTCTTATAATCTTGGACAGTATAAGATCTATTCATTTTCTTTAAAATTTCATTATTTCCAGATTGGACTGGAATATGGAGGTGTTTAGCTAATTTTTTAATTTTTGGGATTTGGTTTATTAATTTTTGAGAAAAGTTTTTAGGATGAGGACTAATAAATCGAATCCAAAAATCTCCTTTCAATTTATCAATTTTTTCAAGGAGTTTAGGGAACTTTATTTTTTTCTTTGTAGGGGACTGATAATCATTAACGTTTTCACCTAATAGCCAAATTTCTTTTGCTCCGTTTTTAATTGCTTTTTTAGCTTCTTTTATTATTTTTTTATGGTCTCGGCAAATTAATGGACCTCTTGTATATGGAACAACACAATAAGTACAAAAATTATTACAACCAGATGAGATAGGGATAGAGGCAGAGAAGTGGTTTTCTCTTTTTGGATTAATATTTAAATATTTAATTTTATTTTTTTCAAAAAAGTCTTTATCGCGTTGGTTAAAGAAAGGGTAAGATTGTTCTTTTTTTAATATTTCAGGCCAATTATTTAAAGTTTTAATTGGAAGAATAAAGTCAAAATATTTTTTAAATTTTTTTCGATCTTTTTCTAGTAAACATCCAGTAAGCACAGCCTTAATATTTTGCTTATCTTTTTTAATCTTTTTAATTTGAATGGCTAACCCTCTTAAGCGATCAATAGCGGACTGTCTAATTGAACAACTATTAACTATAATTAAATCTGCTTCTTTTTTTGAAGAAGCTGGTTTATAATTATTTTTTTCTAAGATCGAGGCTATTCTTTCTGAGTCCGATTTATTTTGTTGACACCCGAAAGTAATAATAAAATATTTTTTCATATTTTTTATTTATAACAAGAAAAGCTTTTTTATCAAAACTAAAAACAACCCTTTTAAGGTTGTTTTTTTGTAAACTTTTTTATTTATTCAGGATATTTTCTATTGATTCTTGAATTTGTTCTTGCATCTCGATAATCCCTTTTTCTCTTAATTGATTTTGGTTTTCAATTTCTTGTTGTTTTTCTGAATCTTTTAATTTTATTCCGCTTCCTTCACAAGAATTAACTTGTGTCCAATTAGCTGGTACATCGCAAGGGCTTGAAAATTCTTCACATTCACCATTTGGTCCTTCAGCAGAAGTTATAACTTGAATGCAAATAATATCTTTTTCGTTTTCTGGAATAATACATTTACCCTCCTCACATTTTGATTCTTGATTTGTTTTAGATAGAGGACAATCAGAATCTTCTTCACATTCAAAGTCTTTTCCAGAAGCCTCACAAACACTATAACTTTTGCTAATTCTGAACTCTTCTAATCCCTCACAACATTCTTGATTGGTAGGCCCTAGGAAAGGGTTTCGATTTACTTTTTCTCCTTGCTTGGCACATTCTAAATCTTTTTGACATTGACCCCGATAGGCAATTTTTGCGTTAACTTTTTGGGCTTCACAAAGATTTCTATAAGTTACAGCATCTTTACTACAAACAGGAACTTCTTGGTCAGTACAAATAATTTTATTCTCTCCATCCTCTCCAGATTCAATTTTAAAGCCTCCTATTTTTTTAAGTATTTCGGTTGCATTTTTAGATAAAGATTCTGAAGACTGAACCTCGCTAAAAGCTTCAATGTAATTTCCGTTTTGAATGTATTCTTGAGCCTTACTTAAATCTATTTCAGCATTTTGAATATATTCGTAGATTTCAGGAGTTTCGTTTTTTTCTAGTCCTTTTTGTAAGACAAATGTTTTAATTTGTTCCAGTAGGTTTTTGTTTAGATTGATTCCTTCTTGAACTTCAGAAGAATTAACATCTTGGGTTTGTTCTCTAATTTTTTCTAAATTAATCTCTCTTACCTTTTCAATAATAGTTTTTAGATTATCGGATAGACTTCTTCCTTTTAGGTTATCAATAATATCTAAATAAATTCTTGCATTATTGTTGTTTTGAATATATTCTTGAAACTTTTCTTGATCTTCGGAAGAAGCTTCTTCTAGTTTTCCTTTCAATGTTTGAATTCTTTTTTCGGTTTGTTCTTCTATTTTTTCTTTAATTTGTTCAGGAACTTTATTTTTTAAGGTTTTTAAAACCTCGATTTCTTTTATTTCTTTAAACTGACCTCCTTCTGATTTAGTTAAAATTTTATCAATTTTATCTACAACTTTATCAGAACCTTCAAATCTTGTTAAAACTTTTTGGAAATTGTCTAGATTTTTTTCTTTAACTTCTTTAATTTTTTCAACTATTTCTTTAGGAACTTTATTTTCTATTTTTTGAAGAACTTTATAATGTAATATTTGTTCTTTCGTAAATTGTTCGGAGAACTCATTAATCTTTTGGTTATTTTCTTGATTTTTTTCTATTTTTTTAGTTAATTTTTCAACTTTTTTAATTCTTTTCTTTTAGTCCTCAACTCCTTTTTCAATTGAATCTTTATTCATCCCAAGTTCAGTCATTCTTTTAAGTTCTATTAATTTTTCATTTGCAAATTGAGATTCAAGATTAGCTTTTTTGACTGAGTCAAAAGCAAAAAGTAGGCTAATATTTCTGCCCCAATCTTTTAGAAAGTAAAAAGGGTGGCCAGGTAAAAGTTTTGAATTATTAACGTTTAAATCAGAAGCTTCTACTTCTTTGTCTAAATTAATTTCAGTTTCAGCTTGAACCGAAAAAGAAGTTAATAATAAAGAAAAGAAGAGTAGAGTAGAAATTATTTTTTTCATAATAATTAAATTAGGTTTATTTTTTATCTCTTATATCTATTTTCCTATCCTTGATAAACTTTGTCAATTTTATTGCTCCTAAATCTTTTCCTTTGAATCTTGGACTAACTGTTTTATTTTTTTCTTCTCGGTCTCCAAGAACTAAAAGATAAGGAATTTTTTGAATTTCTCCTTTTTTGATTTTTTTAGAAAGAGTTCCGTCTTTATCTTTTAAGACAGATCTTAACCCATTACTTTTTAATTCTTTTTGAACCTTTTTAGCATAGTCTAAATTCTTAGAACTAATTGGGATAACCCAAATTTGTTCTGGGGCTAACCATAATGGTAAATTACCAGCATAATTTTCAAGTAGAACACCTAAAAATCTTTCAATTGAACCTAATAAAGCTCGATGAATCATATAAGGTCTTTCTTTTTCTCCTTCCTTGTTAATGTAGAACATGTCAAACCTTTCAGGGAGATTAAAATCAATTTGAATGGTTGTACATTGATGTTCTCTTCCTAGAGAGTCTTTGACCTTAATATCAATTTTAGGGCCATAAAAAGCACCCCCACCTTTATCTATATGAAAGTCGATCTTTTCTTCTTTAAGGGTGCTTTTAAGGGCCTCAGTTGCTTTCTTCCAACCCTTATCAGACCCAACATATTTCTCAGGACGAGTTGAAAGATAAACCTTAAACTCTTTAAAGCCAAAGATATCAAAGATGTGAAAACTTTGTTTTAATAGTTTATTAATTTCTTTAAATAATTGATCTTCAGTACACCAAATATGGGCGTCGTCTTGAGTAAACCCTCTAACTCTTGTTAAGCCATGTAGTTCACCTGATTTTTCATAACGATAAACAGTTCCAAATTCAGCATATTTAATAGGTAAGTCGCGATAACTTCTTATTTCTGATTTATAGACTTTGATATGGAAAGGACAATTCATTGGCTTAATAATGTATTTATCGTCATCAACTTCCATTGGAGAATAGAGGCTGTCTTGATAGAAACCCCAATGTCCTGAAGTTTTCCAAAGATCTATCTTTCCGATATGGGGAGTGATTAGCCATTTATAATCTTCTTTAGTTAGTTCTTTTTTAAGAAAATCCTTCATTGTTTGAATTAAGGCTGCTCCTTTTGGTTGCCAAATTGGTAAACCAGGCCCAACTTCTTGGTCAAATAAAAATAAATTCATTTTTTTACCTAGTTTTGAATGATCTCTTTTCTTTGCTTCTTCAATCATTTTTAAATAATCATCAAGCTCCTCTTTCTTTTCAAAAGCAACTCCATAAATTCTAGTTAGCATTTTATTTTTCTCACTTCCTTTCCAGTAAGCTCCAGCTAGTTTAGTTAATTTAAATGCTTGTGGATTAAGTTCTTTTGTTGATTGAACATGAGGACCCTTACAAAGATCAATAAAGCTATCACTTTTATAAAAAGTTGCTTTTTCGTCTAAATCGTCCATTAATTCTTTTTTATAAGGTTGATTCTTGAACTTCTTTTTGATTTCCTCTTGAGATAATTCTATTTTTTCAAAAGAAACATCCTTTTTAATGATTTTTTTCATTTGCTTTTCTATCTTTTTTAAATCTTCTTTACTTATAGGTTTTGAAAATTCAAAATCATAGTAAAAACCATTCTCAATTGCTGGCCCAATTCCAAATTTAACTTTTGGATAAATTTTTTGAACAGCAGCTGCTAAAATGTGAGCAAACGAATGTCTAATTTTTTCAATTTTTTTCATAATATTTAAGTTAATTTTAATAATTTTTAATAAAAATAACCCCTTTTTTAGAGAGGTTAGTTTTAGTTTTGCTGAATTGGTAAAACCAACCTTCTAAAAAAGGTTCTTAGTGGTAGTGATAATAGCAATTCTTTTTTTAATTTTTCGATGAGTGATTAACATATTTTAATTGTAGGAAATAGAGAAGTATTGTCAATTAAGCCTCTTTAATTTTTTTAATCTTATTACAAAGTATTTTTGGTTGATTTTCTTTTTTATCTACTTTTCCTGAAACTAAAAGAATATTATTTTCTTTAATTAAATCAAAATACTCGTCAAAAACAGAAGGAAAAACAACTAATTCAGTTCTTCCGCTTAAATCTTCAAGGGTTGCAAAACACATTTCTTTTTTACTTTTTCTAGTAATAATTTTTTTAACATTAAGCACAATTCCACCAATAGTAGCTCGACTCTTATTTCCTAAAGAGTTTAATTCAGAAATGTTCATAGTTTCTTCTTCTAAAATCTGTTGGAAATTTTCTAAGGGATGAGAACTAATAAATAATCCTAATAATTCTTTTTCCCAAATTAATTTTTGTTTATCAGTGGCTGGTTTAGTCTTTTTTAATTTAATCTTTTTATCATAATTAGTACCTCCAAATAGTCCTGTTTGTCCTGTTTCTTTCTTTTTTGCCATTTCCTTACTTCTTTCTTTTAAAACAGGAATGTTTTTAAGCAAAAGATTTCTTTCATTAAATCTATCAAAAGCTCCAGCCTTTATTAAACTTTCTAAGGCTCTCCTATTTAAATCTCTTGGTTTAACTCGACTAGCAAAATCACTAATTGATTTAAATTCTCCATTTTCTTCTCTTTCTTGAATAATTGATTCAACAATTTTAGCTCCTACGTTTTTAACAGCTGTTAAACCAAAACGGATTTTGTTGCTGTCGGGAACAACAGTAAAATTTCTCCAACTTTCATTAATATCGGGAGGTAAAACTTCTAGACCCATATCTTCACATTCTTTTATTAGATTACCAATCCTTTCAACATCAGATTGTTCTGAAGTTAAAAGAGCGGACATAAATTCAACCGGATAATTAGCTTTTAAAAATGCGGTTTGATAAGCAATAAACGCATAAGCACAAGAATGACTTCTATTAAAACCATATCGGGCAAATGGTAAAATCCATTCCCATATTTTTTTAGCTGTTTTTTCTTTAATATCATTTTCTATCATTCCACTTATTAGCTTTTCTTTTTGTTTCATTAATAAAGACTTAATCTTTTTTCCAATAGCTTTTCTTAAAGTATCAGCTTCTGCTAAGCTGAATCCAGCTAAAACTTGAGCCATTTTCATTAAGTCCTCCTGATAAACAGGAAGACCATAAGTCTTTTTTAAAATATCTTCTAGTTTTGGGTGAAGGTATTTAACCTTTCTCTTTCCTTTTTTTCTTCCAATATATTCAGGAATAAAAGAGATTGGACCTGGACGATATAAAGCAATCATAACGATAATATCTTCTAAGTTTGTTGGTTCAAGCTGTCTTAAATACTTTCTAAAGCCAGCAGATTCTAATTGAAATACACCAATTGTATTTCCTTTCTGTAATAATTTGTAAGTTTTTTTATCATTTAATGGAATATTATTAATGTCAACATTTTTACCTCTAACTGCATAAATTCGTGCTAAAGTATCCTCAATAATTGTTAAGTTTTTTAAACCTAAAAAATCCATTTTTAAAAGTCCTAAATCTTCGACTCCATGCATTTCATATTGAGTAATGATTTCCTTATCGCCCTGGCTTGGGTGTTGAAGAGGAACAGTTTTATCTAATGGGTCTTTAGCAATTACTGCGGCACAGGCATGGGTTGAGATATGACGATTAACTCCTTCTAGTTTTTTAGATAAATCAATTAGTCTTTTAACTTTTGGTCTCGTATTGTAAAGGTTTTTTAAATCAGAAACTTCTTCAAGAGCTTCATCTAAACTATTACCCATTGGAATCATTTTAGCTATCTTGTCACAGAAACTATATTCATACCCTAAAGATCTTCCGACATCTCTGATAGATCCTCTGGCTGCCATTGTTCCGAAAGTGCAAATTTGAGCAACATGATCTCTTCCATATTTCTGAGCAACATACTTCATAACTTCATCTCTTCTTCGATCAGTAAAATCGATATCAATATCAGGCATTGATACCCTTGAAGGATTTAAAAATCTTTCAAAAAGTAAACCCCATTTTATCGGGTCAATAGTTGTAATTTCAGTAACATAAGATACTAAAGAACCTCCAGCTGAACCTCTTCCAGGCCCAACAACAATTCTTTGTTCACGAGCCCATTTAACAAAATCTTGAACAATTAAGAAATAAGCAGGATACCCCATTTCTTTAATAATCTTTAATTCATAATTTAATCGATCCATTACTTCTTTGTCAGGATTTTCTCCATAAAACTTTTTAATACCCTTCATACATAACTCTCTTAAATATTCATGAGCAGATTGTCCATCTGGAGTTTCAAAGTAGGGAAGTTTTATATTGCCCAGTTCAAATTCAAAATTACATTTTTCAACAATCTCTTGGGTATTTTTAATAGCCTCAGGATAGTTTTTAAAGTCTTTAATCATTTTTTCTGGGGATCTTATTGAAAAATCATCGTTTTGCATTGTTAACCGATCTTCATCATTAATATCGGCTCCAGTATTAATTAACATTAAAATGTCTTGAGCTTCTGCGTCTTCTGGTTTTAAATAGTGGGAATCGTTTGTCGCTACTAAAGGAATATCTAATTCTTTAGATAATTTTATTACTCCTTGATTGGCTTCTTCTTGGTTTTCAACACCGGGATGATGTTGAATTTCCAAATAAAAATCTTCTTTTCCGAATATTTTTTGATATTTTAAAGCAGTTTTTTTTGCCTCTTTATACTTACCAGCCACTATTAAGTGAGGGATTTTACCTTGGATACAAGCTGATAAACCAATTAAACCTTCTGAGTATTGAGCTAATAATTCTTCATCAATTCTTGGCTTATAATAAAAACCATCTAGGTGAGCCTTAGTGATTAATTTAACTAAATTTTGATAGCCTGTTTCATTTTTTGCTAATAAAACTAGATGATATCTCTTATTATCAATATTAGGTCTTTTTTGTTTCATTCCTTCATAAGCCATATACATTTCACAACCAATAATTGGCTTAATTCCTTCTTTTTTTGCCTCTTTAAAGAATTCAACAGCTCCATGTAAAACACCATGATCAGTAATAGCAACCGAGTCCATCCCTAGCTTTTTAACATGTTTAACGAGTTCATCTACTTTTGATAAACCATCTAAAAGAGAATAGTGTGTATGAACATGTAAGTGAGTAAATTTCATGATTATTCATTTTACTTTTTAAAAAACGTTAAGTCAAAAAAATTAAATTTGTTATAATGACTAAGAAATTATTAAGATAAAAAAATAAAATATGTCAGAAAAAATTTCATTCAAAAAAGAAACAGGTGAAAAAAAGAAAACAGAAGTTTTAAAAGAAAGAACGGAATTAGCTAAAAAAATTATAGATGAAAAACTTTCAGAAGATGAAAGACAAAAAGCATTAGATAAAATAAGAAAAAGTTTTGAATATAAGGGAGATATAATGCTGCCTGAAGAAATTGAAGATTTAGAAAAACCAAAATATAGAGTCAGCAAGACAATGATTAAAAATTTTACAAAATGGAAAGGAGAATAAATGAAATACCCAAATCTAAAAGAGGAAAAAGCATTATGGAGTAGAGGATTAGAAAGAATAGTTGGTATTGATGAGGCAGGAAGAGGTCCTTTAGCTGGCCCAGTTGTTTCTTCGGCTGTTTTTTTAAAAAAGAAAGAAAAGTTTTTAGATTCTATTAAAGATTCTAAAAAAATTAATCCTAATAAAAGAAAGAAGGTTTTCAATCAATTAATTAAGAGTAAGAATATTGAATGGGGACTAGGTATTGTTTCGGAAAAAATAATTGATAAAATTAATATTCTAGAAGCAACTAAGTTAGCAATGAAAAAAGCTGTTCTTAATTTAGAAGATAAAATTAAACCTAAAACAGTTGACTTTTTACTCTTAGATGGTAACTTTAAAATCAATTTTGATCTTGCTCAAAAATTTGTTAAAAAAGGAGATATTAAAGTTTTTTCAATTTCCATAGCTTCAATTATTGCTAAAGTTAAAAGAGATAAAATGATGGAGAAGTATGACAAAGATTATCCTGTTTACGGTTTTAAAAATCATAAAGGTTATGGAACTAAAAAGCATTTTGAAATGATTAAAAAGCATGGTCCATGTAAAATTCATCGAAAAACATTTAATCCTGTTAAAAAATATTTTGAACAAGCTTGATTTTTAAAATTTAAAATGTAAAAATTAACAATCAATTTTAATTATGACAGCACCAAAGAAGAGAACAACTAAATCAAGGAGAGATAAAAGAAGGCTTCATATCTTTTTAAATAAGCCTCATTTAACTAAATGTTCAAACTGCGGTAAATCTATTTTACCTCATCGAGTTTGCTCTTTTTGTGGTTACTATAAAGGAAGACAAGTTTTGAACATTAAAAGTGAAAAGGAAAAAGAGAAGGAAAAAGAAAAAATTCTTGATTTAAAGAAATTATCTAATAAATAATTATGGCTTCTAGACATTTAGCAAGAAGTATCGCAATGCAATCACTTTATGAATGGGATTTTTCTGAGAAAGAAAAAGATTTAGAAGGAATAACCGAAAGAAATATAGAGCAGTTTGGACCCGGCTTAAAAGATAATAAAGGTTTTGTCTGGTCTTTAGTTGTTGGAGTTATAGACCATAAAAAAGAAATAGATAATATTATTAAGGAAACCGCTCCTCAATGGCCCTTAAATCAAATATCTATTGTTGATAGGAATGTTTTAAGGTTAGGAATTTATGAACTATTATATGCCGATAAAGAAGCTGTTCCTGAAAAGGTAGCAATTGATGAAGCGATAGAATTAGCTAAATCATTTGGAGGAGAAAATTCTGGTAAATTTATTAATGGAGTTTTAGGAACTGTTTTTGATTTGTTAAAAGAAAAGAAGTTAGAAAAAAAAGAAGAATAAAATAATACTGGTTACTTGTAATTGATAATTAAGAAATTAATTATTAACTACTAGTGACTAGACAGTCTTGTGAAAAATTTTTCAAAACTTGAGGAACAATTAAATATTAGTTTTAAAAATAAGGATTTATTAACTCAAGCTTTAACTCATCGTTCTTATCTCAACGAAAATCCTGATTTTCATTTAACCCATAATGAAAGATTAGAATTTTTAGGAGATGCTGTCCTAGAACTAGTTATTACAGATTATTTATATCGAAAATATCCAAATAGACCAGAAGGAATGTTAACAAATTGGCGAGCCTCCCTTGTTAATACTAAAATTCTTGCTAAGATAGCTCATAAGTTAAATTTTCATAAATTTTTACTTGTCTCAAAAGGAGAAGAAAAAGAAATTGATAATGATAAAGCATCAATTTTAGCTGATACGTTTGAAGCTTTAGTTGGAGCCTTATATATTGATAAAAGTTATCAAGTTTGTAAAAAGTTTATTGAAAACAACTTAACAAAAGAATTACCTGAAATTATTGAGAAAGGGCTTTACAAAGATTCAAAGTCTAGATTTCAAGAAGCAGCTCAGGAAAAAGTTGAGATAACCCCAACTTATAAAATTTTAGATGAAAAAGGTCCAGATCATAGAAAAATGTTTACTTTAGGAGTATTTTTAAATAATAAATTGATTGCAAAAGGAAGAGGTACTTCTAAACAAAAAGCAGAGGAAGCGGCTGCAAAAAAAGCTTTACAAATTAAAAAATGGTAAAAAAATTATGTTAGTTATTCGTTTATTACGTATTGGTAAAAAAAATCAGCCTTCTTTTAAGGTTGTAGTTACAGAAAAAAAGAGTTCCCCAACAAAAGGAACCTTTATTGAGGAAGTTGGATTTTGGAATCCTCTTACAAAAGAAAGGAATATTAAGAAAGAAAGAGTCGAGTACTGGATATCAGTTGGAGCAAAACCTTCTGATACAGTCCATAATATGTTAATTGAAGAAGGGTTAATTAGTGAAGATAAAAAGAAAAAGCATAGTAAAAAGAAAAAAGAAGAAGGAGAAGAAGAAGGAGAAGGAGAAGAAGGATCTAAAAAAGAAGAAAAAAAGAAAGAAGAAAAGAAAGAAGAAAAGGATAAACCTAAAGAAAAGAAACCACCTACAAAGAAGGATGAGAAAAAAGAAAAAGAGGAAAAGGAAGAGTCTAAAAAAGAGAAGAAAGAACCTAAAAAGTCTGAAGAAAAAGAGGAAAAGGAAGAGAAAGAATAATTTTGATTCTAAGTTTAAAAAATTAAAAACTACCTATTTAGTAGGTAGTTTTTTTGTTATATAATAAAAATATAACATTAATTTAAAAAATATGAGCATTTCTAAAAATAAACCAAAAAGTTTAATAGAAAAGTATCGGGCAAAAGGGTATAAGCTTTCTGAAGAGAAAAACAAAGAAAGAGAACAAGAACTAATGAAAAAAAATAAAGAAAAGAAAAAAGAATTTCAAGAGAGCTTAAAAAGTCTTGAAAATTATTTAGAGAAAACAAGTCGAAAATTAGAAAAAAGTGGAATTCCAGTTAAAAAAGACTGCCGTATTGATTTTCAATCTGATTTTTTTAAGGATTTTAAAAAACAAAATAAGGACATTAAAAAAGCTCAAAACCTAGAAAAAGAATTAGAAATAAAAACAAATAAACAAAAAGCAGGAGAACAATTAGAAATGCTTAAAACTGGTCTTTTTGATAAATTTTTAGGAGAAAGTATTTATGTATTACGAAGTTCAAAATATGATGATTATTTTAATAGTATTGATAATGTTTTAATTGATAAAAAAAGTGGAGAAATGGTTTGTGCCTTTGATGAAGTTGCATTTAAAGACCGAACTCAAGATCAAAGATTACATGAAAAGAAAATGAAACTTTACAAAATTAATGTAAACGGAGGGGGAAAGCTTGATTATGGTCTTAAAATTGAAAAAAACAAAATTAAACCTAGTAAAATAGAAAACATTCCAGTTTTTTACATCTCTTTTCCTTTAAAAATTCTTAAAAGAGCAATTCAAAAATTTGATACCGATCAAAATTTTAATAAAAAACTTTTCAATGTTTTCATGAAAAGGTTAAATAAACAAATTGAAAACGAATGCTATATCAATAATCCGCCAAAAGGATCAGAGAAGAGAACAGTAAAAGTAAAAAAAGAGTGGCGAAAAAGGCTTGATATATTTTCTGATATCCTTCAAAAGAAATAAATAATTTTGACATTTCAATAAAAAATTGTAGTATTTAATTGAGGTCATTAAAATTGAAAAAAATAAAATTAATGGTACTATGGATATTAGGAATGGTAGGGTCATTATTTGGCTTTTTATCTGCCCTAATCTATCTTTTTAACCCAACTTTTGAAAACTCTATAAAATTGGAAGTTGGGCAAAGTATATTTATGCTTTCTTTTCCTGCTTTTCTTTTACTCGAACATCATTATTTTTCTCAACCCGAATAGTTGTAATAACTTTATTCGGGCTTTTTTATACTTTATTTTTACTCTTGACAAACTATTAAACAAGTGATTTAATATGAATACTTAAGAAATAGACTAAAATATGAAAAATAAAAATAAAAGAAAAATTTTTGTTGCACTTGCACTAATTATTTTAATTAGTTCTTTTGCTTATAATTCTTTATATGCAATGTCTTTAGCTGATGAGGAGGAAACTGTAACCCTTCAAGGGAGTACTATGGTTTTAAACGAAGACGGAGAAGACAGTATTGAATTAAACGATTCTGATGAAATGAGCATGTCTTTAGAGAATAATGAAGAAACTATAGAGGAAACTATGATTTTAAATGAGTCTGAAAGTGAAACAATGTCTTTAGCTGATGAGGAGGAAACTGTAACCCTTCAAGGGAGTACTATGGTTTTAAACGAAGACGGAGAAGACAGTATTGAATTAAACGATTCTGAAGGAGTGATTGTTAATGAGGAGGATTTTATCATCTTAAATGAGTCTGATGATTATACTACTATAAAGTTAATAGAGAATGAGGATAATACAACAATGGAAATCGATGAAAATGCTCCAACAGTTGAGTCAATTACTATCTCTGATACTGATCTCATTATAGGAAACGAAGAAATTACAATTACAATTAAATTTATAGAAGAGAAAGGTTTGGATTATACGATTTTACCCGAAATTTTTATTACTGATTTAGAATCATCTTATAAAGTGGAAAAAATCAACTATTCAAACAATAAATGGACCGGAAAAGTAACAATATTAGATGAAAATGAAGAAACTCAAGCAAATATTTCTATTAGCAAAGCCACTGATTTAGTTGGCAACCAAATGACAAATGTTTTAGTAGATGAAGCTTTCGAAGTAGATACTATCAGTCCTAATACTCCGACCTTAAACCCTGTTACATCTCCAACTTATAATTCAAATCAAGAAATATCAGGAACTAAAGATTCTG
>CAZXBN010000003.1:6927-21113 GCA_964638845.1 uncultured Candidatus Saccharibacteria bacterium | reverse complement strand
AACATTATTATCTAATCTTTTATCGGGATGACCATTCAACCTGCAATCATCAATTTTATTTAAAATTCCATCAATAAGTTTATCTCTTAATCCCTTAATTCTTTTATTTTCTTCTGGATTTAATTCATTAGAAAGTTGCAAAGCTTTCGCAAATCCAATAATTCCTGGCAAATTAGTAGTTGAACTCCTTAAACCAAATTCATGACCGCCACCATGCAAAAGAGGTTCAATATTTGTTCCCTCTTTAATAAATAGAAATCCAACACCTTTGGGACCATACATTTTATGAGAGCTTGCAGTTAATAAGTCGATATTCATTTCTTGAACATCAATCCTCTCTTTTCCAAAACTTTGAGCAGCATCAGTATGAAAATAAACATTATTTTTCTTACAAATTTGGCCAATTTTTTTAATTGGTTCTATTGTTCCAATTTCATTATTAGCATGCATAACAGAAACCAAAATAGTTTCATCACTAATTTTTTCTTTTAATTCTTTTAAGTCAATAAGGCCATCCTTATCAACACTTAATCTGGTAATCTTAAACCCCCTTTCCTCTAACCACTTAGCACTATTCAAAACACAAGCATGCTCAATTGAAGATATAATAATATGTTTTCCTTTCTTTTGATTAGCAAAAGCAATCCCTTTTAAAGCAAAATTATTACTCTCAGTTGCCGAACTTGTAAAAACAATTTCGGGAGTTTTAGCATTTAAAGATTGAGCCATTACTCTTCTTGCTTCGCTCAAACTATTCTTAGCTTCTTGCCCATAAGAATGTAAAGACATGGAATTAGCAAAATTCCTAGTAAAATAAGGAATCATTGTTTTTAAAACTCGTGGATCAGTCGGCGTTGTAGCCGCATAATCTAAATAAACTCTATTTTTCATTTTTTTATTAATGATTTTAATGTTATTGAATTTAAAGCTTTATCTAAAGCCTTTTGAACCTTTTTCCAGACCTTAACCGCCTTACAACTTTCTTTTCTTGAACATTGCTCCTGAATGCAATCGATAACGTGTGTTGATCCTTCTAAAGTTTTAACAACCTCTCCAATTTTTATCTTTTCAGGACCTTTTTCGAGCCTATAGCCACCCTTTACCCCTTTTTTAGATTTAATTAAATCGCTCTTTTCTAATTTTAAAAGTATTTTTTCTAAATAATTAAAAGAAATATTTTTCTTTTTAGAAATCTCTCTTAAAGAAGAATATTCCCCTTCTTTCTGAAAAGCTTTAGCTAGATAAATCATCGCTACTAACCCATATTGAGATTTTTTTGAAAATTTTATCATAATTAAAAACCGACTATCATTGTCGGTTTTAGTATATAAATTATTAAAAAGAAAGTCAAAAAAAGAAAAACTCATCTTGTATTAAGATGAGTTCCTCTTTTCTTAAGGGCTGCCCGAGGAAGGCAATCCCTGCAACATGACCTCCTGTCATGTATTAACATAATAACATACTATTAAAAGCTTGTCAAGTAATTATTCTTCCTTTTCGATGGCTCCGTAAGGACAAACTTCCTCTCCCCCACACTTTTCTAGCTCCTCAGTATCTTTAATTTCTGGTCTGTTGTCATCAGTCCAATCCATTCCTTTTGGACAGGTTGAAGCACAAGCTCCACAGCGAATACATTTATCTTTATTAATTTTAAATTTTGCCATTTTATTTTTAATTATTTTTTTAAAATAACGGCCTTTATTTTTTAATTAAACTTTTAGCTGTCATTTCTTTTGGTTTCTCGATTTTCAATAACTCTAAAATAGTCGGAGCAATATTGGCTAACTTTCCTTCCCTTAAATTATAATACTCTTCGGAAACAATTACAAAAGGAACTGGATTTTTACTGTGCTCTTTCAAAGTATCTTCTTTTTCATTTATCATTTCTTCAGCGTTTCCATGATCAGCTGTAATTAAAGAAATTCCTTCTTTCTTTTTAATTTCTTTAACAATTTTTCCAATACATTGATCAACCGTTTCAACAGCCTTAATTGCTGCCTTTAAATCACCGGTATGACCAACCATATCCGCATTTACTAAATTTAAAAGAATAAATTTATGTTTATTTTTCTTAATCTTTTTAATAAGCTCTTCTGTAATTTCAAAAGCAGTCATTTCCGGCTTTAAATCATAAGTAGCAATTCTTGGGCTTGGTAAAAAAAACCTTTCTTCTTTTGGAAATGGTTTTTCTTTTAATCCATTAAAAAAATATGTAACATGTGGTCTCTTCTCAGTTTCTGCAATCCTTAATTGATTAAAGTTATGATTACTAAAAACTCGGCCTAAACCATTTTTAATTTTCTTTTTTTCTAGAACAACTTCAGCTGGAATTTCGTCATAGTAACGAGTCATACAAACAAAGGTCAAGTCCTTTTTTTCTCTTTTAAATCTATTGAAATCTTTTTCAAGAAAAGCTTTTGTTATTTGCCTCACTCGATCAGCTCGATAATTAAAAAGAAAAACTGAATCTTTATCTTTTATCCCTTTAAAACCATTAATAATTAGAGGTTCAATAAATTCATCAGTTTCTCCTTCATTATAAGCAAAATCAACTGCCTCTAAAGGTCTTGAAAAAGACCTTCCCTGCCTCCCAGTTAAGGCTCTATAAGCTTTTTCGGTTCGATTCCACCTATTATCTCTGTCCATCGCAAAGTAGCGTCCAATAATCGTTGCGATCTCCCCAACTTCATACTTTTTAATTTCTTTTTGAAGATCTTTAATGTAATTTTTTAAAACTTTTGGTTCAGTGTCTCGTCCATCAGAAAAAGCATGGATTTTAACTTTTTCTATTTTTTCTTTTTTAGCTAATTTTAATAAAGCATAAAGATGGGAGTTATAAGAATGAACCCCAGCATCCGATAATAAACCCATCAAATGCAAAGTTGAATTATTTTCTTTTACATTTTGAAAGGCCTTTAAAACTTCGTTAATCTTAAAAAAAGAACCATCTTTTATCTTTTTATTAATTCTAACCACGTCTTGTTCTACAACCCTTCCAGCCCCAATATTTAAATGACCAACTTCTGATCCTCCCATCATTCCTTTGGCTAAGCCAACATACTGTCCATGAGTTAAAAGCTCAGTATAAGAATATTGTTTTTTTAATTTATCAAAATTAGGAGTATTAGCTAAAGCAACAGCATTTCCTTTCTTTTCATCACGAACCCCCCAACCATCCATAATAATTAAAATTAAAGGTTTCATTTTATCTTTTTTTCAATCTCTAAAAGTCGATTATATTTCACCATTCTTTCTCTCTGACTTGGAGCTCCTGATTTAATAAATTCGGCCCCGATACCAACTGAAAAATCAGCAATAAAATCATCCATCGTTTCTCCTGATCGATGTGAAACCATTATCTTCCAATCAAAGTTTCGAGCTAAACGAGCATACCTTAAAGCTTCTGAAACAGTTCCAATTTGGTTAATTTTTAAAAGTGCGGCGTTAGCAGCCTCCTCTCTTTTCGCCTTTTTTATCCTTTTTGGATTAGTAACTAAAAGATCATCACCAATAATTAAAGTTTTCCTTCCTAAAGATTGATTAATCATTCGAAAACCTTCCCAATCATTTTCTTCGAATGGATCTTCAATTGCTAAAACAGGATAATTCTTGACTAAGTCTCCATAATAATTAATTAGTCCTTTTTTATCTAAAGTTTTATTTTCTATTTTATAATTACCATTTTTAAAAAATTGGGAAGCAGCTGCATCTAAAACAATTCCGACTTTTTTATCTTGCGAAGAACTTAAAATTAGCTTGATTGCTTCTTCTGATTTTGAAATTGGAACAGCAAATCCTCCTTCATCGCCTAGACCAACTTTTTGATCAAATTTTTTGTTAATATTTTTTTCTAATTCATTGTAAATTTCTTTCACTGACTTTATTTTTTCCGAAAAAGACCCCTCTAAGGGAAGAACCATAAACTCTTGAATGTCTAAATTATTTTTAGCATGACAACCACCATTAATAATATTAAAAGAGGGCTGAGGAATTGAAACCGAAGAATTACCAAAAAGCTTTTGCACATATTCAAAAATCTCTAGATCATTAATATTAGCTGCTGTCCTACAAACAGCTAAAGAAACAGCACAAATAGCGTTTCCACCTAATTTAGATTTATTCTTAGTTCCGTCCAATTGAATCATTACATTATCAATTTCTCTTTGATTTGAAACATTCTTTCCTTGTAATTGGGGAGCAATAATTTCATTAATGTTTTTAACTGCCTTTGAAACACCACCATCTTCATCTCTTAATTCTACCGCCTCATTAACCCCTGTCGAAGCACCCGATGGTACTGAAGCTTTAAAAGATTGAGAATCAATCATAATTTGAGCTTCAATTGTTGGATTTCCTCTTGAATCTAAAATCTCTTTAGCCTTAATTTTTTTAATTTTTTGATTCATTTTTTTTAAGATAATTAAAAGCTGATAAAGATGCAGTTGCCCCCTCTCCACAAGCAATAATAATTTGCTTAAATTTTCCAACACCAACATCTCCAGCCACAAAAAGACCCGGTGTTTTAGTTTTATGAGTTTTTAAATCAAAAATAACTTGATCTTGTTTATTAAAATCAACTAAATCACCTAATTCTGGATAAACTGTTTCTAAGCCAGCCTGAATAAAAACCCCATCAACTTTAAGTTCTTTTTTCTTCTGCGCCTTTCTATCTTTATAAATAATTGAATTTACAAATTTGTCTCCTTTAATTTTTTGTAACTGAGCATTAATTATAATTTCTGTTTTTGAATCATTCTCTATAATTCTTTGATTTCTTTGATCGGCCTTAACTTGAGAAGAATATTCTAATAAATAAATCTTTTTAGCAATTTTACTCAAAAATTGAGCTGCTTCAAAACCAGTATTTCCTCCGCCAATAATAGCTACCTTTTTATCGGCAAAAAGAGCTCCATCACAAACAACACAATAACCAACTCCTTTTCCTAAAAACTTTTCCTCCCCAGATACCCCCAAACGCCTTGCTTTTGCTCCTGTTGCCAATATTACGCTTTTACTTTTAAATTCCTTTTGATTGGTAAAAACAGAAAAGAAAGAATTCTTTTTCTGAATTTTTACAACCTCATCTTGATTAATATCTAAATCTAAACTCTTAAGGTGCTCTTCAAACTTTTTTGCTAAATCTAAACCAGCAATTTTTTTAAAACCAGGATAATTATGAATTAAAACTGCTTTCTTTGTTAATTGTCCACCAAAATTTTTAGAAATCAATAAAGTGTCTAACCCTTGCCTTGCACTATAAATTCCAGCTGTTATACCAGCTGGACCTCCACCAACAACTATTAAATCATATTTATTCATAAACTTTAGGAATATTTTTAATAACCTCTAAAGGAGTTAATCCTGCTTTTAAATTTTGAGCAGCTAATTCTCCAGCTTTACCACTTAAATAGGTAGCAGCTTGAGCTGCAGTAAAAGGATCAATTTCAGATCGAGCTAATAAGGCACCACAAATCCCAGCCAGAACATCACCTGTTCCTCCAACCGACATATAAGGACTTCCTTCTTTATTTAAAGCAACCTCTTTACCATTTGAAATAATATCAGGTTGACCCTTCAAAACAATAACTATCTTCATCTTTTTAGCAGCTTTTTTAACCGCTTCTATCTTTTCATTTTGCTCCATTTCAAAAACTTTTTCACCAGTTAAGACAAAAAATTCGTAAGAATGTGGAGTAATTATCACTCTTTCCTGATCCAGAACTTTAGTGTTTTCTGCTAAAGCATAAATTCCATCAGCATCAATTACTAAAGAAGTAGAAACCTTTGAAATTAAATCTAAAATTAAATCTTGAGATTCTTGATTTCTTCCTAACCCTTTACCAATAACTAAAGAAAAATTATTTCTTGCAACCGATTTTCTTGCCTTTATCATTGATAATAAAATTGATAAGTGTTCTTTTTTAAATTTTTTTCCTTTTAAAGGGAAAGCATTAAATTCAGGAGAAAAAGAAGCAATAATGTTAGCTGCTCTTTGAGGAGCAATTACTCTTACTCTATCTAAACCAGATTTCAAAGCAGCCATTGCTGATAAGGCTGGAGAAGAAGAATAAAAATCCGAACCCCCCAAGATAAAAGAAGAACCAAAATCATATTTACGAAAATATTTTTTTAAATCTCTTGTCTTATAAACTTCTTTTAATATTTTTTTATTTACTTCAATCATTTTTTTATTGTTTATTTTTACGTAAAAAAGTTGGTTTTTCCCACATATTTTCTTTGGAAATAATCTCTTTTTTAGCTTTTTTTAAATCTTCCTTAACTTGTAAGGCATTTTTTCTAATTTTTCTTGTTTCAACTTTTTCTTCTTTTTTCTTTTCTTCTTCTTTTTCTTCTTTAGTTTTTTTCTTAACTTTTTTCTTAACTTTTTTCTTTTCAGATTTTTTTAAAGAAACGCCTAACTTTTTTAAAACTTTATTTACTTTTTCTAGTCTGGCCTTTCCCATCCCTTTGATATCTAAAAGACTTTCTCTTGTTCTCCTAATCAATCCGGCAATCGTTTTAATTCTATCGCTAGTTAAAAGACTAGTCGTTTTAGACGGCAAGCCAAGCTCTTTTATCTTAATCTTTTTAATTCTTTCTTTTGATAAACCTTTAAAATCTTTAATCTTTTTAGTCTTCTTTTTTCTTTTCTTCTTCTTTTTCTTCTTTTTCTTCTTCTTTCTTCCTTTACAACCAACCACTAATAAATTAACTCTTGTAATAGTTACTTTCTTAGATTTTGAGATACCAAAAATTATTTTTGCACTTCTTGAAACTTTTTCTGATATTGCTTCTGCCACCTTATTAACTTGAGCTAAAGAAAGATTTCTTTGAGCAGAGATATTAAATAGAACGTTTTTACCTCTCTCAATTGTATAAGGATATAAAGGAGAGCTAGTAATACTTTCAAAAACTTTTTCTCTGCTATCCTTCTTTTTCACTCGAATTGAATTTAAATAAGCTAATTTTCCTTTTCCAGAAAAAATAGTTTTTAAATCAGCATAATCAATATTAATTATTCCCGTCCCATAAATTATTTCTAATAATCCTCTAATTGATTGAGATAAATGTTCGTTAATAACAGCTAAAGCTTTTTTTAATGGAGCCGATTTTTCAATAATCCTGAATATTCTATCATTTGGAATATAGGAATATGCATTAACGCTTTTTCTAATCTTCTTCAAAGCTTTTTTAGCAATTTTTTTCTTCTTACTACCTTCGAATTTAAAAGGTAAAGTAAATACTCCATAGGTAATATTCCCCATTCTTTTTGATTTCCGAGCTAAATAAGAAGCTGTTCCGGAAGCAAAACCACCACCAAGACAACCAATTAAAATTATAATGTCTTGACCTTTAAAAATCTTTTTAATTTTATCTTTTTCTTTTTTTGCAATTTTTTTCCCCATTTCAAAATCCATTCCTGTCCCCAAACCATGAGTAATTTCTTTTCCAAGCCTAATCTTTTTAACTTTTCGAGAAAGTCTTTTTAAAGCACGAGCATCTGTATCAATTGCACAAAAAGATGCTTTTTTAACTTTTTTTGAAATTTTAGAAACAATAGAGCCGCCTCCGCCGCCTATTCCAACAACACGAACTTTTATTTTTTTAATTTTACTTGTTTTTTTCTTGCTCATTTTTTTATTTACTTTTAGTATAAAGCTTTAAAAAAAACAGGTCAAAAAATAAGCTTAAAATAAAAAAACCAAGCTAAAAATTATTAACTTGGCGGAGGAAAATTATTAAAAAAAATCTCCGATATGGTTTGGAAAACTAAAGTAACGCAAAAAACAAAAACCACGCAGAACAAAATAAGTAAAATAAGAACTATCATTTTTATCATCTTTAAAATAAAATAAAAAAAAGAAATTGTCAATCTTACTTTTCCTTTAAAGGAACGAATGCAAAACCAGGATACTTCTCGACCTCAAAATCATCTTTAGATTCTTTAACTAATAAATGAATTGAAGATTTAATAGAAGTAACTATCCTTCCTTTAATCTTTAATTGTTTTTTCCAAGCTTTAGGAATTTTATTCTGAACTGCGGCAGAACATAAAATTCGATCGAAGGAAGCTTCCTTCTTGCAACCTTTAGAGCCATCCCCACAAATAAACTTTACTCTACCCTCTCTAACAAAACCGTACTTCGAATTATTTTTCTCCCCAAATTCTTTTAAGTTAGGTTTAATTTCAATTGCAATAACCTTTCCTTCTGAGCCAACTAATTGACTCAAAAGAGCCGACGTATAACCAGAACCAGAACCAACATCTAAAACCTTATCTCCTTTTTCTGGTTTTAAAAGTTCTAACATAAAAGCAACAACCAAAGGTTGCGAAATAGTTTGTCCTTCTCCAATTGGTAATGGCTTATTTAGGTTGGCTGAACTTTTTAAATCTTGAGGTAAAAAATCTTTTCTTTTAATTTTTCTAAAAGCTTTAATAATCCTTTTAGTTTTTAAAACCTTTTTTTGAATCAAGGAATCAATTAAATTCATCTTACTTTTTAGAATACTTACAAATATCTTTAAAATCACAATATTTACAGTGCCATCCTGGATTAGGTTTAAATTTCTTTTTCTTAATTTCTTCTATTTCACTAATTACATTTTCTTTTTGTTTTTCAACATCTTCTTCGGAACCAACAAAAGAAAGCTTTTTATTTTCGTCTAAATAATAAAACGTTAATTTTTTAACATTTAAATTAAAGACTTCCTCTGCTGCAATCTGATAAATTAATAACTGCTTTTTATCTTCTTTTTTTAATTTGTCCTTAACCTTGCCAGTCTTATAATCAATTAATTCAACTCCTCCCTTTATTTTATCAACTCGATCAATCTTTCCCCTAAAATCATAATCTCCGATTTTAAGATTAAAATTCTTTTCTAAGAAAACTTTATTATCTTTCTCAAAAACTTCAGGTTTTTCTTTAGTAAAACTATTATAAAATTCTTGAAGAACATTCTTTCCTTTTTCAAAATATTTTTTTCTTTGTTTTTTACTAAAATACCAATCTTCAATCCATTCCTCTTTGTAAATTTTTAACAAATAAGAAAAATCTCTTTCTTCCTCAATAAAATCCTCAACAAATCTTTCTAAAGTATTATGAATTGTTTTCCCGTAACTAAAAAACATTTTCCCAGACTGAGGTATTTTCAAGATATGAGCATACTTATATTGTAATGGACAAGTATCAAAAGCCTTTAATTGAGAAAAAGAAAAATGAGAAGGAATATTAATAATTTCTTCTTTTTCAACATTCATTTTCTTTTCTTTAATTTCATCAATCTTTAACTGAACCTTTTCTTCATTACTATAATCTAACTCTTTCAAAAATTTTGATATCTTTTTAGAGCGAGTCAATCCTCGATAGTGCTCAGCAGAAGTGAAAAACAGTCCCTTTTTTGCTCTTGTCATTGCAACATAAAATAGTCTTCTTTCTTCTTCAATATGCTTTTCTTTTTCTAAGAAAGTATCTTTTTTTAATTCTTCCGGAACTTCGATTGGATTTTTTCGATTATCAGAAGGAAAAGTTCTGCTTACTAAGTCAACCAAAAATACATATTTAAATTCTAATCCTTTCGCATTATGAATTGTCATAATCCTAACAATATCTAAACCTTGAGCCGGATTAAATTCTAAACTTCCGGTTTCTCCAGACTCTAATTCTAAATCTATTTCTTCCATAAAATTATTAAGTCTTGGATCCAAATTAGATTCTTCAAAAGATTTTAACTTATCATAAAATTGATTGATGTAATTAAAATTCTCAAGAACTTTTTCTTGAGTTAAATATTTCAAATAGCCAGAATCCTGTAAAAAAGCGATAAAAACCTGAGAAACATTTCTTTTACTTGCTAGTTTACTGTGTTTTTTAATTAAATCTAAAATAAAACCAACTTTATTTTTCGTTTTTTTAGATAGTCCTAAATTTATTGAATTAATATTTTTAAGAGTTTCATAAACCGACTGAACTTTTCTTCGACTGTAAGAATTAATCTTTGCAATATCCTCTAAAGGAATATCAAAAAAAGGAAAATTTAAAACTCGGAAAAGAGCTTTTCCTTCGTGGTAATTATCTAAAAGCTTAAAGTAAGAAATAATATCTATAATAACAGGCTTAGAATAAAGACCTTTTAAAGCAATAAAACGATGTGGTAAATTAATTCTTTCTAAAGCTCTAACATAGGGTTTAGCTAAACTATTTTTCCTAATTAAAATAGCTATATCCCCAAAACTAGTATCTTCGTCTTTTTCTAAAATTTCTTTTATTTTTTCAACCACACCTCTTACCTCCTTTTCTTGAGAATCAAAATGTAAATGTTTAATTGTTCCCTTCTCTTTTTTGACACTTTTTAATTTTTTATTTATTCCTCTCGAACTTTCTAAACGATTTGGATTGTTAGCCTGAATAAATTTATAACTTAAATCTAAAATATTTTGAGTTGAACGATAATTCTTACTTAAAACTACTTGTTTTGATTTAGGAAAATCTTTTTCAAAACGAAAAGCATTATCAAAAGAGGCTCCTCGAAATTGAAAAATAGACTGATCGTCATCTAATGAGACCGTTACATTGTTGTTAGGTTTAGATAAAACTTTAATTAATTCATACTGAGACCAGTTAATGTCTTGAAACTCATCAATTAATAAATATTTAAACTTCTCTCTATATTTTTTTAAAATTAATGGTCTTTTTTTAAAAATTTTTAAACTATAATTAATTAAATCTCCAAAATCCAATAAATCATTTTTTAATAAAATATTTTGATAAGTTTTATAGGCGTTAGCTATTTCTTTAAGTCTCTTTTCATCTTCTCCTTTTTGTTTTTTGGCAAATTCTAAATAGTCTTCAGGAAAAATAAATTGATTTTTACAATCATTAAAATGTCTAACCAAACCATGAATCAATCTAGTTGGACTCCCTTTTGGTTCATAATGATCAAAATCAAATTTATCAAAATTTCTTTTAATCAATAACCAACTACTTGTATCATCTAATAATTTAAAATTGGTGGGTAATCCAATATCTAAACCATTTTCCCTTAAAACCTTTTCACAGAAAACATGAAACGTTGAAACCCAAAGACGACCATAACTTTCCGGTAACATTTTATTAACCCGGTCCTCCATTTCTCCAGCCGCTTTATTGGTAAAAGTTAAAGCTAAGATATTTTCCGGTTTAATGTCTTTTTCTTTTATTAAATAAGCCATCCTATAAGTTAAAGTAGTGGTTTTTCCTGTTCCTGCCCCAGCTATAATCAAAAGAGGACCCTTATCAAAAGTTACCGCTTCTTTTTGTTCTTTATTTAATTTTTTTAAATCTAATTTCGCCATTTAAATTATGTTTTTAGATAAAATAAAAAACAAGAATCTCAAAAGCCTTGTTTTAAAATAATATTAAGATATTTCTTGAATTCTCATAATTGAACTTTTTCCTGGAGTACCCCAATCTTCACCATAAAGAACAATTACTTTATCTCCCTCCTCAACAAGACCTGAATCTTTAGTTCTTTCTAAGATAACCCTAATGTCAGAAATATCTTTTTGTTTATAAATATCAGTTTTATATTCCAAAATTAAAGGAACTACTCCATAAGAAAGACAGAGCTGATCCCTAACTTTATTATTATTAGTTAAAGCAATAATCGGTAAATTAGGTTTAAGACGAGAAAGCATTCTTGCTGTCATTCCAGTTTCAGTCATCACTACAAAAGCTTTAACTTTTTCTTTTTGACAAAAAGGAGTTTTCCAAAGATTGTAAGCAGATCGACAAAGAGCTGCTGTTTGATGAGTCAGCTGATAATCAAAATCTATTACGGAGGATCTTTTAGTTTCCCAAAAACTAGCTATTCTTTCCATTGCTTTAACTGTTTCAATCGGATAGTCACCAATTGCTGTTTCTTGAGAAAGCATAACCGCATCAGTATCGTCAATAATAGCATTAGCTACATCAGAAACTTCTGCTCTTGAGGGAATAACCCGATGAGTCATTGAGTCTAGCATTTGAGTAGCAGTAATTGCAGGCTTTCCTACCTCAGAACACCTTTTAATAATTCTTTTTTGATGATAAGGAACTTCCTCTAAAGGAATTTCAATCCCTAAGTCACCTCTTGCAATCATAATACCACCAGAAACTTCGAGAATATCTTCAAAATTATCTAAAGCTTGTCGAGTCTCAATTTTAGAAATTATTTTTACTGATAACGATAAGTCTTTAATATGTTTCTTAAGTAATTGAACATCTTTTTTATCACGAACAAAAGAAAGAGCTAAATAATCAATCTCATGTTTAGAAGCTAAGGATAGATCTTTAATATCCTTTTCAAGTAAAGACGGTAAATCTATTTTCGTATTTGGAATGTTAATTCCTTTATTTTTTTTAATAACACCACCCCTCAATACTTTTACTTTAATCTTTTCTTTTTCTTTTTTTAAAACTTCGAATTTCAACTTACCATCATCAATAAGGACTTTTTGTCCTTTTTTAAAATCAGCCGCAAAAAAACTAGCGGAAACTAAAACATCGTTGCTATTTTTCTTATCTAAAACAAAATTAATCTTATCTCCTTTTTTAACTTTAAATTCTTTTTTTAAATCTCCGACTCTAATATTCAAACCTTGCAAGTCCAAAAGAACAGAAACAGGTTTCCCTGCTTTTTTTGATGCTTTTTTAACTTTTTCAATGGCCTTACTGTGCCAATCAAGGTCATTATGCTTAAGATTAAAGCGGAAAACATCAACACCAGCCTTAATCAAACCAATCAATGTTTCCATTTTTCTTGTGGAGGGACCAATAGTAGCAACTATTTTAGTTAAAGCCATAATTATTCTTTAGGAATTTTGATATTCTTAACTTTGTAACTTTTATTCATACTAATTGCCGTCATAATTTTGTTAGCAATATAACCAACAAAAATTAATAAAACTAAATATATTAAACCAAAAGCATCAAAGTCTGGAGTTCCTCGACTTGATAATTTAATTAATGAAGCAAAAAGACTCATTGATGTAAGAACAGATAAGCTTTTTAAAGACTGTTCAGTGCTTTGAATTCTAATTTTTTCAAGAATCTTACGAGTAGAATTTACATAATCCTTAGTAGTTCCCCAAATCTCTTTAATATAGTCTAAAGTATCAAGTAAGGCATTATATTTAAACTCTAAAACTTTAGCTAGATTTTGAAATTCTTTATCGTTTTGAGCTAAAATCATTCTTTTCTTAACTGATATTTTCATCTGACAAATCCTAGCCTCGATTAAATCCACCTTTTTACCATAACCCTCAATTTGCTCTTTAAGTTTTTTAACCTCCTTACCCTTTATCTTCCCTTGAGCCTTTAAATCATCGATTTTTTCCCAAACAACTCGATGAAGGTTTAAATATCTATGCATCTGACTTATAAACTCCCTGATAAATATTTGTTCGTTAATAAATTTCTCAATGTTATTCTTATCTTCCTTAATGTTATTTATAATATAAATCTTATTTCCCCGGTAAATTTCGAATTTCTTATTTTTAATCGTTAATTTTTTTTCTTCCTTAAATTTTTTCAAAAAACTTAAAGCTTTCTTCTCACTTTCATTATTTAAAACAACAAAAAAAGGAGAGACTATTCTAGTACCAATAAGTTTTTTAGAAAGAGGCATCCCCAAACTAAATAAATAACTTAAACTTGGTCGTAAAATATATTCGTAATAAGAAGAAAGGTCCTTCATGTCCTTTTCTGGCTTATTCTCTATTTCTTTATTTAAAACCACTAATCCGTCTTCAAAAATTTTAACATTAATACCAGATTCAGTTGAAAATTTCAAAAAAGTAAGGTTATTAATAACCATTTCAACTTTCTCAATCTTTAACTTTTTTAAATTTTCTTTTAATTTTTGCTTATCTAGTCTATCTAAAGGAGAAGATCCTGTTTTTAAAAAATTAAAAATTTCTCTTAAGTGTAAAACTGTTCTTTGAAACCACTCCCCGATATAAATTTTAGATTCCTTTTTATTTGTCATGTTGTTTATTATATTATCACAAAAATAAAAACGATTCTATTTTTAAAAAAAAGAAACCTATTTAATAGGTTTCTTTTTCCAATAACGACTTCAATAATTAAAATTCTTCGTCGTCGTCTTCAAATTCATCATCGTCGTCGTCTTCAAATTCATCATCGTCGTCGTCTTCAAATTCATCATCG
>CAZXBN010000003.1:0-6827 GCA_964638845.1 uncultured Candidatus Saccharibacteria bacterium | reverse complement strand
ATCATCGTCGTCGTCTTCAAATTCATCATCGTCGTCGTCTTCAAATTCATCATCGTCGTCGTCTTCAAATTCATCATCGAAAGAGATAACGTCAAACTCGTTTTCATCGTCGTCATCTACAATTTCATTCATTTGATTCAAAAAATAATTTAATTTATTTCTTGTAACCATATTTAAATTTTATGCTTTAAAATTCGACTTTTTTCTATTAAAAAATAGAATCAAAAAAATTATAACCAATAGAAAAATAATGTCAATGGTGCAAAACTAAATTAATCTAATATTTCTTTCTTGAATATATTCTTTTTCTTTTTCCTCTATCTCTTTATCGTTTATAATTTGGTTTTTTCTTAAGTAAAAAAAACATTTTGCACAAGCCTCGATATCAACAAAAGCATCATGAGCTCCTTCAATTTTTTTATCAAATATTTTTCTGTAAAGTTCTGATAAGGTTGGCCACTTATAACCTCTAGAACCTTCAATCTTACAAAAATTAACACTCTTTTTCATTGTACAAATCTTAGAAACCTCTTCAATATTACTGTCTATTCCCTTTCTTAAAAACTCAGCTCTAATAATTTTTGTATCAAAATCCATATTATGAGCAACTAAAAATTTAGTGTTTTTAATATCAGCTACAAATTTTTTAAGAACTTTTTCGAGTTCAACCCCCTCCTTTAATGCTTTTTCTGTAGAGATTCTATGAACTTTTGTAGAAAATTTAGGAATAGTAAAACCTTCTGGTTTAATAATAAAATCATTGGTTGATATTTGATTTCCAGAACTATCATGACGTGACCAGGCTAATTGAACTAAACGAGGCCAATTTTTTAAATCAGAAATTGGAGCATTCCAATCCCTAGGCAAACCAGTTGTTTCTGTGTCAAAAAAAATATACATTTTTTTAAATAAATAATACTAAAATAATGTTTAAAAATCCAAAAAATAAGCAAAACTTTCCAAAATTAATTTTTTTAGCAACCTTTAATAAATAACCAATTGTTATTCTCCCAACCAGAAAAGAAACAAAAACTAAAATTAAGTATTTTGGATCAAGAAAAAAACCTTCTTGAATTCCAGTAAATAATTGAGCTCCGAAAATCGGAATAATACCAACTAAAAAACTTAATTTTAAAGAATTCTTAATATTAAAGCCTTTAAAATTTAACATAATAGTTGTAATTCCACTTCTGCTAATACCTGGAAAAACAGAAAAAGCTTGAGCCAAACCAACCAAGAAAGCAACCTGATTATTAACGTCTTCAAAATCTCTTTCTCCTTTTTCTTTTCTTTTAAGTTGTAAAATACCAGTAATAATTAAAGCACTTCCGATTAAAATCTGACCTAAATGCTTATCAAAACTAATGTTTTTTAAAAATAAATAAAAAGGAAGACCAAGAATAGAAGTAATTACTCCCGATAGAACAACAAAAGATAATAGTTTTTTCTTTTCTAATTTTAAAAAAGAAAAAATCTCTTTTTTAAAAAAAGATAAACTAGCCAACAAAGTACCTAAATGAAGAAATAAAGCAATATCAACCCCCTCTTTAAAAGAATAACCAAAATAATTCAACAAAAGAGTAGTGAAACCTTCACTACTTATTGGTAACCACTCAATTATCCCTTGCAAAAATGAAACCAATATTAAATCAAGCATTTTTTAATTTTATTTTATTCAGAAAAACGAAGAGCAACTTCTATATAACATAATTCCCGTAAATTTTTATCACTAATCTCATCACAAATTGAAGTTTTAGAATTGATATGACTTGCATACTCAGAATAACAAACGTCTTTCCAATAAGGATTAATAATTTCTTCACAAATTGAGACATCCTTAGAAGTTAAAGCTCTGTCTCTATAGCATTTAAATTTATCTTCTCCGGTAATTCCTTTACATAAATAAAGTTCGTTTTTAAAAAAACTCAAACAGAATAAACGATTATTACATAAATCTCTATCTTGTTTCTGAAGAGCTAAACAAGTTTGTTTTTTACTTTCTTTTACCTTATCACAATATTCTATTTTAAGATCTTCGAAATTAGACCTTAAATAAGAATGACTTATATAGTAAAAATAACAATCTTCTTTGTTCTTGGTTTCTTCACAATAATTTGGCTGATTTTTAGATAAGATAAATTTATAATAACAAATTTCTCTAGACTCTTTATCTTCTATTTTTTTACAATAATCAAAATTCTCCTTTGCCATTGCTAAACATAATTTTTTTTCATTTCCAGTTAATTTTTCGCAAAAATCCCCATTCTTATTTACAACAGCCAAACAATAATATTTTTTAGAAGAATCTAATTCAGAACAGATTTCGCTTGCCTTATTGTTTGGAATTTTAAATTTTTGAAAATCAGAAACAAAAATAGAAACAGCAACGATTAATAAAAATAAGATTATTGTCTTTTTAATTATTTCTTTGTTTTCTTTTTTAATCATAATTTGATTATAGCAAAAATAAAAAGGCACCCCTAAAAAGGTGCCTTTTCTAAGTCTTCGTTTTTATCTATTAAAAAATCTATTCATCCACCCAAATAAACTAAAACCAGATTCTACCTCCTTAACTTCGCTTTGAATTTCCTGTTTAGCATTTTTTAAAACTTGAATTTGATTTTCAAGCAAATTAACATCCTCCTGGTTTTCAATATCGTTCTTTAAGTTTTCTAATTCTTTAATATTCTCTTCGTGTTTCTGAATTTTTTCTTTAGTTTTGTTTATTTTCTCATAATCTGGACCAATTAAAAACTTCATAAAACCCCTTCTTTGTTTAGCAGCATCTAATGATTCTTCTGCTTCTTCTTGAATTCTATTTTGACTTTGAGCAACAGTTCTAATTTGCTGTCCAATTCCTTCATTTCTTTCTGCAATTTGAAGCATTTTTTGAACAGAATTTGCTACTTTACTTCTTCTTGACTCACCTTGACCTTGTGATTCGTCTTGACCTTTTCCTTGCTGTTGACCTCCTTGATCTGAAGAAGTGCTCTCAAGGCCAGTTCCGGCTTCATGCATGCCTTGTTGAGTTTTATTTTGCTGAGCTTGTACTCCGCTAAAACTTAACAAAGCTAAAGATAACAAGAAAACAATTATTTTTTTAATCTTCATAATTTTTAAATTAAATTAATATAACAACCTTTATTTAATTGTAATTTATTTAATTAGCCCTGTACAACGCCAATTAATCTTTGCGGTTCTCTCAATAATATCAACAACACAAGCTGGATTACAGTCCTCTTTCTCTAAATCTAAATCAATCCAATAAGTTCCTGTCTTTTGATTACAATTAAAAGTTTTTTCTAAATTATCTCCGCATTCACTTTTAATAGCAACTTCTTTTGCTTCAGCTAAAGTTAAAATCTTTTCGGTTTCTTCGTCTACACAATATTCTTCAATAAAAATATTATCCCCTGCCTTACATTGTCTTGGATAACTTTCTAAGATCGGAAAACCCATTCTCTCACAATCTTGAAAATTATTAATACCCTCAAAAAAACTTTTACATTTTCCCTCTACACATCGACAATCAGTCGGAGCTAAACAAAAACATTCTCCTCCAGTACTTGTTGGAAGATTATTTTTACTATAACAACCACAATTACAATCTCCTGTTTTTCCAAAAATTACACAATCATTATCTTTCTGACAACTTCCTGATTCTGGTAAAAAAGAGTCAGTAACTTGAAATAAATTTTTTTGAATATCGGGCCAAAGAAAAAGAAAAGAGAAATAAAACAAAAAACAAAAAACTATAAATATTAAAAAATTATTTAAAATATTTTCCATATTAAACTTATCATAACATAAAAACAAAAACCGAGTTAAAACTCGGTTTCCCTATAGTTCGGAGGCAGGGACTCGAACCCCAATTACCAGGGCCAGAACCTAGCGTCCTACCATTAGACGACCTCCGATTAAACTTTCAAGTATTTTTTTACAGCAATATTACTAGAAATCATTCCCAACAATATTCCAACCATAACTTGAATCCCGAATAAAGTCCAGACTTTACTCATGAATAAAGAAAAGATATTAAAATCAAGAAAAATATTCATAATCTGTGGATTCAAAAACCAACAAACAAAACCAAGACACAAAAAGGAAGTTAAAGAAGCAGTTAAACCATATAATACTCCTTGAATTAAGAAAGGACCTTTAATAAACCAATTGGAGGCTCCAACCAACCTTTGAATTTCAATTTCTTTTTTAGAATTATAAATTGACAATCGAACCGTATTTAAAGTAACAATAATTGCAATAACTAATAAAATTGAAGCTAAATAAATACTAAATTTACTAAGTTGAGAATTTAATGCACAAATTTTTTGAATAACTGATTGCCTCTTGTAATAATCAATTTTTTTAATAATATCTTCAGTTTCTAAATTAGATAAAAAAGCATAAATACTTTCATATTGACTTGGATTTTTAGCTTGAACGTTCAACGAAGCTAAAAAAGGATTCATTCCTAACTCTTCAACCGATTCTATTAAAGTAAAATCATCCTTATGTCTTCTAGTAAATTCATTTAAAGCTTTATCCTGAGACACATAATCAACTCTTTTAATTTCAGGATATTCTTTAATTTTTTGTTTAATTGTTAAAATTTCATTTTCTGTTGCTTCCTCCTTGAAATAAATTGAAATATCAACCTTATCTTGAATATTATCAATTAAAAAAGTTCCCATATCTCTTAAAAGAAATAATCCTCCAATCAAACTAATTACTAAAAATAAAACAAAAATGTTGGAAAGAGTAATCCCTCTTTCTCTTAAAAACATTTTACATCCTAAACTAAATGTTCTTTTTGTTGATTCAAACATATTTAAATAGTAAACCTTCCCCTTTCTTCATCTCTAATAAGTTTTCCATCTTCTAAAGTAACAACCCTTTTATCTAAATCATTAATAATTTCCTTATTATGAGTAGATAAAACAACAGTTGTTCCCATATCATTAATTCTAAGCAATAACTGAATAATTTCAAATGTATGATAGGGATCTAAATTGCCAGTTGGTTCATCAGCTAAAATAACTTTTGGTCGATGAATTAAAGCTCTAGCAATAGCTACTCTTTGTTTTTCTCCTCCCGAAAGTTCAGCTGGTAAATTATTAAGTTTATCACTTAAACCAACAATCTCTAAAACTCGAGGTACATCCCTTTCAATTTCTTTTTTCGAAGCCCCAATTACTTCCATGACATAAGCAACATTATCATAGACATTTTTTGAAAAAAGTAATTTATAGTCTTGAAAAACAGAACCAATTCGTCTTCTTAATTCTGGTAATTCATTTAATCTTAACTTATGAACATCTTGGTCTTCAAAAAAAACTTTCCCACTATCAGGTTTTTCTTGAGCTAACAATAATTTTAACAAAGTTGTTTTACCTGCTCCCGATTTTCCAACAATTGAAACAAACTCCTTATCTTTAACTTTAAAGGAAACACTGTCTAAAGCAATAGACATTTTATCGTCACTTCCTTTAACTGGATATTTTTTAGTAACTTTTTGAAATTTAATCATCTTTTAATTTTATTTCTGCTTCAATAAATTCTCCAATTTCACCATCTAAAACATTTTCAATTTGTGAGGTTTCAACTCCTGTTCTTAAATCTTTTACTAATTGGTAGGGATGAAAAACATAATTCCTGACCTGATTTCCCCAACTAGCTGAAATTTTATCTCCTTTAATTTCAGAAACTTCTTCTTTCTTTTTAGCTTTGTAATAATTATAGAGCTTTGAAGAAATAACTTCCATTGCTCTTTTTTTATTCTTTAATTGAGATCTCTCTACCTGACAACTAGCTACAATATTAGTTGGTTTATGTTTAATTCGAACAGCTGATTCAGTCTTATTAACATATTGCCCTCCTGGACCCGATGCCTTAAAAGTTTCAACTTCTAAATCTTCCTGTTTTAAATTAATATTTTCTTTAGATAAGTCTTTAATTTCCGGTAAAACATTAACTAAAGCAAAAGAGGTATGTCTGAAGTCTTGAGCAGAAAAAGGAGAAATCCTCACCACTCTATGCACCCCTTGTTCATTTTTTAAAATACCATAAGCAAATTTTCCTTCTATCTTTAAAGTTACAGATTTAATACCAATCCTCCCAGTAGTACCCGAATCTTCTCCAAACGATTGATTAAGAATAATAACTTTAAATCCTTTATGTTCACAATATCTTTGGTACATTCTTAAAAGCATCGCTGCCCAATCCTGAGCATCTTGCCCACCAGCTCCAGAATAAATTGATAAAATCGCATTACCTTTGTCGTATTTTCCAGAAAAATAAAGTTCTTTTTCTTTTTCTTTTAATATTTTTTCAATTTTTTCAATATCGCTATTTTGATCTAAACACTCAATTCTTAATTTTAATTCTTCAAAATCATTAATTTCCTCTTTTAAGTCACTGTATTTCTTCTTAATTTTAACAGCTCTTTTTTGATTATTCCAAAGATTAGGATCTTGAACTTCTTTTTTTAACTTTTGAAATTCTTCTTTTTTATTATCAAGGTCAAAGACAGTCCTCAAGATTGAGGAGTTTATCTTTGAAGTCTTTTTTTATTTCTCTTAAATTATTTTCCATTTTTTTATTTACTAGAAAACTATTTACTAACTATATTATAAGATAAAAACAACAAAAAATGAATTAAAAAAGCAACATTTAAAATGTTGCTTCTAATTAAAGATAAGTTTATTCAAAACTTTAACCTTGATCTTTTATTGTCTTTTTTATTTTTATTGTTTTTCATTTTTGACCATTCTTCTTAAGATAAGTAACTGAAGCTTCCTTTCTCACTTCTTCAAGTTTTTTTATTTTTT
>CAZXBN010000002.1:0-21280 GCA_964638845.1 uncultured Candidatus Saccharibacteria bacterium | reverse complement strand
AACTTCAGGAGGAGTAGATAGAACTTTCTTTTTCTTGTTGTTAGATGCTTATACCGAAGAAGAGGTTAAAGGAAAGAAAAGAATCTTTATGAAATTTAGACCTGATGTCAGTCCAGTTAAAGCAGCCATCTTTCCTTTATTGGGCAATAAACCTAAATTAGTTAAGAAAGCTCGAGAAATTTATAATAATTTGAAGGGTCAATTTAATATTCGGTATGATGATAAAGCTTCAATTGGTAGACGTTATAGACGTCAAGATGAAATTGGAACTCCAATTTGTGTAACAGTTGATTTTGATTCTTTAGATGATGATTCGGTTACTTTAAGAGATCGAGATTCTATGAAACAAATTAGAATTAAAATTAATAAATTAGAAAAAGCTATTAGAAATATCATTAAAGGAGAAAATTTTCTTAAACAAGAGGAGATTTAATTTTAAACTTATTTTGGTTTTAGAAAGAGATGCTTTTGCATTTCTTTTTATTTTATCTTCTTGACAAGAACAATAAATGATTTGATAATAAAAATAGTTGCCTGTTCTTTTAAAAAAGAATAGGGACGGAGATGAAAGAAATGAAAAAAATACAGAAATTATTTTTGGCGTTTTTATTTGTTCTGCCACTATTTTTAGTTGGTGGAGTAAGTGAAAACAATGAAATTGACGAAGAATCCCGCTCTCCTATCTCCTCATCATTAAGTGGGGGGGTCGGGAAAGAATGGGAAGTAATTAATGAAGATTACAAAGACTCAAGACTTCTTGTAAGTAATAATGAATCTTTGTATGTTTTAGCTTATACGGATGATTTTGCTACCACTAAAACTCTTCTCAAGTTTAATCTGAATGGAAGTTTAATTTGGGAAAAAACATATTCTGAACTTGAGGATAAAACTATTAATTCTATGGAAGGAGACGGTCAAAATATTTATTTGGCTTGCTCGGAGCCATGGGTAGAAAACCAGGGGTCTGTTTATAAGATAAACTCTTCTGGAGACATAGTTTGGGAGTCATTAATGAGTTATTTTAGATTTTCTTTATATGTGCAGAATAATGATGTTTTAGCTGGTGGATATGGAAACATAATAAGGATAAATTCTACAACAGGTGAGCAAAAAGAAGAATACAAACTACTAGGTGACGGAGGATCTAGAAGCGACTTTTTAAGGGCTGACGAAAATTTTTTATATGTTTCTAATGCTCATTATGGGAGCGAGAAATATTTTTTAGAAAAATATGACTTTTCTAATAATTCCGTTTGGAGTATTGAGACTAGTTCGTCCGGAGATTTTCTTGCAGAAGAAGGCTCTTTAATTATTTTGTCTAATCAAAATATTTCCAAACATCAAAAAGATGATGGAAGTTTGATTTGGCAAAAAAGCCATAACAAGGATTATTGTTCTATTGTTAAAAATAATAATTTATATTATATGGCTGGTGGAGATGAATATAAATTATTTTTATCTTGCCTTGATGATTCTGGTAATTTTGTCTGGAATCGAACCTGGGGGACTGGGGGGTTATATGATCTTGTCTGGATAAATGAATCTCTTTATACGCTTGGTTCAAATTCTGATGAAATTGTTTTAACCAAGTGGGTAAAGGATGAGATTTCCCCAGAACTGACTGATCTCCAAGATCAGAGCTTCGAACAGAGAGATGATGATAATTATTTAGATCCCTGGTATATCGAAGATGAAAATAAATGTAATTACACTCTTTATTTAAATGGGAGTGTAATAGAAACTGGGGATAGTACACATCCACAGTTAAACATTGATTTTTCTGATCCGCTTGGAATTTACAACTATACATTGGTTGTAGATGACATAGCTGGGAATCGAGCTTCAGATAGTGCCTTAATTACTATTCAAGATACTATCAGCCCAACAATGTATGGGTATTATAATAATAATACTCAAAAAATTGTTTGGACGATTGAAGATCGAAATCCTGCCTCTTATTACGTTTTAAGAGACGGGGAAGAGATTTCTTCTGGAAGCTGGGTGGACGGAGAGGAAAATTCCTTATCCGTTAGTGTTGATGGTAATTATACAATAGTTGCCAGAGATACAAGCGGCAATGAGGATGTGATAAGCATTCTTGTTGGGGAAGGGGCTGGTTCTGATAGTGATACTGCCGATGGAGGACCAGTTGATTTGCTATGGTTTAACATTGTTATGGGAGTTGTAATAGCTTCTGTAGCAGTAGTTGGCTATCTCAAAATTAAAAAAATGAGAAATCAAAAAACCGAATTAAACCAAAAGCAAATGGTTCAACATTAAAAATTTTTACTCTTTTTTAAATTAAAAAAGAGATTTTTTTATTGAAGAATTAATTTTAATGAGTTATTATTAAAATAAGTTAAAAATTAATTTTAAAAAAATGAATAAAAAGTTTTTTTTAATAATTTGTTTAGTCTTATTTTTAATTCCTTCTACCTCTCATGCTTTTTTAGGATGTGATAGACAGATAATGCCTTGTGGTTATGACATGGACGGGGATGGGACTTATGAGTTGGAGACAACAGAAGATAAAAGCGGAGATCTTGAGATTAACTGGGAAGGCTGCAGATTTATTCATATCTTTGCTTTAATAAATAACATTTTAGTTTATGTAATTACTTGTTTAGCTCCAATTATAGTTGGAATCATGGTTATTCTAGGAGGAGGTTATGTTATGATTGCTGGTGTTGATCCTGCAAAAATGAAAAAAGGAACAGATATGATTACAGCTGCAATTGTTGGTTTAATAATTATTTTCGTTGCTTGGGTATTATTAAATACTTTCTTAACAAGTATGGGGGTGGCTGAATGGACGGGATTAGAAGATTGGTGGCAATTTAACTATTAAGATTCAACTTTAAATGTTTAAAAAAACAACCTTAAAAAATGGGTTAAGGATTATTTATATTCCTTTTAAGCATAGTAAATCAGTTACTACTTTAGTTTTAGTTGGAACTGGTTCTAAGTATGAAAAAAAAGAGATTAGTGGTGTCTCTCATTTTTTAGAACATATGTGTTTTAAAGGAACTAAAAAAAGACCTTCTCCTGTTGAAGTGGTTGAAGTTTTAGATAATATTGGAGGTTCTTTTAATGCTTTTACTTCTCAAGATTATACTGGTTACTATGCTAAAGTAGCTTCTTCTCATTTTGATACTGCTTTAGATTGGGTTTCTGATATTTATTTAAACTCTACTTTTCCTAAAGAAGAATTAGAAAAAGAAAAAGGGGTGATTGAAGAAGAATTTAATATGTATCATGATCAACCAATGCAACACATTAGTTTTTTATGGGATAAATTATTATATGGTGACCAACCAGCTGGATGGAATGTTTTAGGAACAAAAGAATCTATTCGTAACATGAATAGAGAAAAAATTGTTGATTATGTTAATAATCAATATACAGCCTTTAATACAGTTGTTTGTGTGGTTGGAGATGTTGATAATAGGGAAGTTGTTGAAAAAGTTAAAAAAAGTTTTTCTGAATTAAATACAAATCAACCATTAAAGAAAAAAGAAGTTAAAGAAAGACAATCAAAGCCTAATTTATCGTTTGAGAATAGAGACATTGAACAATCTCACATTTATTTAGGATTTAGAGGTTATCATATAGATCATCCTGATCGCTATATTCAAACCTTGTTAGCAAATATTTTAGGAGGAATGATGAGTTCAAGATTGTTTGTAGAAATAAGACAAAAAATGGGAGCTGCTTATTATATTAGCGCTGGGTCCTCTTCTAATCCTGATACTGGTTATTTAGCAGTAAGAGCAGGGATAGACAGGAAGAGGGAAGAAAAGATTATTAAAAGGATTTTAGAAGAGTTTGAAAAAATATCAGAAGAAAAGATTTCAGACAAAGAACTTAAAAAAGCAAAAGAAAATATTAAGGGGGAGACTGTTTTAGGATTAGAATCTTCTGATACTCAAGCTTCTTTTTATTCAAAACAAGAGCTTTTGTCCGACAAGGTTTTAACCCCTGAAGAAATGTTTGAAAAAATAGATAAAATTACTAAAAAAGATCTTTTAAGAGCTGCTCAAGATATTTTTCAACCTAAAAATTTAAACTTAGCAATTATTAATTCTTCTAAAAATAAAAAAGAAATTAAAAATATTTTAGAAACATGGAAACAAAAGAAACAATAATTAGTATTTCTTGGCAATCAATATTTAAGGTATTATTTAGCTTATTTATTTGCTATATTCTTTATTTAACGAAAGAAGTATTTCTTTTAATTTTCTTTTCGTTAATTATTTCTATTTTGTTTGAGCCATTAATTAGTTTTTTTCAAAAAAAGAAAATTCCAAGATTTTTAGCTATTACTTTGACTTATATTGCCTTCTTTGTTTTATTGGGGTTATTTATTTATTGGATGTTACCTATTTTTGTTTCTGAAAGTAGGGAATTTACTAAATCTTTTCCTCAATATTTTGAAAAAATATCAACTCCTTTAAAAAATTTAGGAATAAATTCTTTTGAAAATATCGAAGTTTTTAGTAGTTCTATTCAGAATTGGCTTACTAATTTTTCTTCAAATATTTTTGATATTATAGTTTCCTTTTTTGGCAATATTATTTCGATAATGGCCGTTTTCTTTTTATCTTTCTTTTTCTCAATTGAAAAAGATGAGCTTAAAAAAATGATTGGCTTATTAATTCCTAAAGAAAAGAGAGGTAATTTTTTTGATTTATGGCAAAGATGTCAATCTCGAACGATTGCTTGGTTTGGAACTAGGTTTTTGGGAGGCTTATTTGTTGGAATAGCTACTTATTTTGTTTTGGTTTTTCTTAACATTAAACATGATTTTGCAATAGCTGTTTTAGCTGGTATTACTAATTTTGTTCCTTTCCTTGGTGGTATTGTAACTGGAATTGTTTTAGCTTTGGTTAGCTTGTTGGATTCTTGGACTAAGGCACTTGTTGCGGTTTTAATTTTTACTTTAATTCAGCAAATTGAAGCTAATGTAATAATGCCAATTTCTAGTAAAAAGTTTATGGGTTTACCAGCCACCTTAACCTTAATTACTTTATTAATTGGAGGACAATTATTTGGTGTTTTGGGGGCTGTTTTAGCTGTTCCATTCGTTGGAATTCTTTATGAGTTTTTAAAAGATTTAAAAAATAAGAAATATGTCTAAATATTACATTTCTACATCTATTCCTTATGTTAATGGTGCTCCTCATATTGGGCACACTTTAGAGTTTGTTCAAACCGATGTTTTAGCCCGTTATCATCGTCAAAAAGGTAATAATGTTTTCTTTTTATCTGGAACTGATGAAAATAGTTTAAAAAATGTTCGAAAAGCTTTGGAAAAAGATATGGATGTTAAAGATTTAGTTGATCAAAATTCAAAAAAGTTTCTTCAATTACAAGAAAAATACAATATTAAACTTGATGATTTTATTAGAACAACCGAAGAAAGGCACATTAAAGGAGTTCAAAAATTATGGGAGGCTTGCAAGAAAGATATTTATAAAAAGAAATACAAGGGATTGTATTGTGTTGGTTGTGAAAGATTTTATAAGGAAAGTGAGTTAGTTGATGGTTTGTGTCCTGACCATAAAAAAGCTCCTGAATTAGTTGAAGAAGAAAATTATTTCTTTAAATTATCTAATTATTCTGATCAATTAAAGAGATTAATTGAAAAAGACAAAATTAGAATTGTTCCGGAAACTAGAAAAAATGAAGCTTTAAGTATTATCGAGCAAGGATTAGAAGATATTTGTATTTCACGTTCAAAAGAAAGAGCCCATGGTTGGGGAATTCCTGTTCCAGGAGATGATTCTCAAGTTATTTGGGTTTGGTTTGATGCTCTTTCAAACTATATTAATGCTTTAGGTTATGGTGGAGGAAAGGATAGGTTTAAAGAGTGGTGGGAAGAAAACAATAATAAAACCCATATAGTTGGTAAAGGAATTTCTCGCTTCCATGCTTTATATTGGCCAGGGATGTTGTTGTCGGCTGGTATTTCTCTACCAGAAACAATTTTTGTTCATGGTTATATTACTTCTAAAGGAGAAAAGATGTCGAAGAGTCTTGGTAATGTTGTTGATCCTTTTGACGTTTATGAAAGATATGGTTCAGAAGGAATTCGTTATTTTCTTTTAAGAGAAATCCCTCCTTTTAAAGATGGGGATTTTACTGATCAGAAATTTGAAGATCGTTATGATTCTGATTTGGCTAAAGGTTTAGGTAATTTAGTGGCTCGAGTTTTAAGTATTGCTGATAAGATTAAAATTAAAGATTCTTTAATTAGTAAAAAAGAAATTGATAGTTCTGAATTTAAATCTGAAATTAAAAAAACAAAAGAAGAGGTTGATTCTTACTTAAATGATTTTGAATTTAATAAGGCTTTAAAATCTGTTTGGGAATTAATTAGCTTTTGTGATCAATTTATTGAAAAGGAAAGGGTTTGGGAAGAATCAGAAAATCAAGAAAAAAAGATTTTATTGTTAATTTATACTATTCATCAAATTTCTCGGTTGTTAAAATCATTTTTACCAGAAACAGCTGAGAAAATATTATCTGGTATTAAAATTAAAGAAGAAAAAGAAGATTTAAAAATTAGTGCTCAAAAAATTAAACCTCTTTTTCCAAAACTTAATTGACAAAAGAAAAAAGTTAATTTAATTTAAATTTAGCCCTTTTAAATTTTAGGGGAGGTTAAAAAATGAGTTTTGGAAAAGGACGGTTTCATCTTGTTTTTAACGAGATGAATAACTTTATGGTAGCTCTGCATTCTTCTTATTTAAAAGAAGAAAAGAAGAGGTGTTGGGCTTTAATGAATGATGATGTTTTAGTAATTCAACCTTCAGTTTCTACGCGGGGACTGAATGTTTTGGTTTTACTAAAGTATTTAAGTGAAGAAGAAAAAGAAAAATTAAAGAAATTGATGAAAAAGGAAAAAATCGAATTAATTGAAGTCTCGTTAATTCGAAGACCTTCTGAGGCTCAAGGATTTACTCTTTGGGTTGAGGAAATAGAAATCTTAGCGAAGGTTTTGGATGTTTTTTATCCAAAAAGGGAAAGATCTAGGGTTATTATTTCTGACGAAGGTCAAATTTTAATTCAGCCTTCAGTTTCTACTCCAGAGTTAAATACTATTTTATATAATGGTTATAACTCTTTAGTAGGAAAGGATAAAAAGAAGGCTGATAACATTGTTTCTTCTTTTGGGGAGGTTATTAAATGCCAAGAAATTGGAATGCCTCCAATAACAACTAATTTCTAAATTATGTACTACCCTTTTAAAAAAGGGTTTTTTTCTTATCTTAGTTATTGTAAAATAATAATAGTGATTTTCATGAAGGGTTTAAACAGAATTAAAGAGGTCTTGAAAGCGCTAAAAAAGATTGAAAAGGATGTTAAGGAAGTTCTTTTTAAAAAAGTAAGGGGCTCAATAAATATTACGATAGTTTTTTGTAATAAGAGAAATGCTTGGAAAATAGCAAGAGTCTCTAAAAAAGAATTAAAACGCTTTGTTTCTTTCTTAAACAAGAGAGCAACCCAACTGAAACACCAATAATTAATAATTATTGGTTTTTTTACTTAAAAAAGATTAAGATTTCTTTTATAATGTTGATTATGAATATTGATACACACGCCCATTTAAATCATCCCTTGTTTGATGGTGATCGAGAAAAGATTATTAAAAAATGCATAGATGATAATTTTTATATTATTAATGTTGGAACAAACCTTAAAACTTCGAAGGAAATTATTAGTCTTTCTCAAAACAAAAATTTTTATGCGACTATTGGGCTTCATCCAATGAATTTAAAAACAGGTGTTTTAAGTAAGAGGAAAAGAGAAAAAAATGAAGAAAAAATGGAGGACAGGTTTGATTATAAAAAATATAAAGATTTAGCAAAGAATGATAAAGTAGTTGCAATTGGAGAAATAGGCTTGGATTATTATTGGAAGCCGAAAACAACAAAAAGAAAAAAGATTTTTAAAAAGAAGCAAAAAGACTTGCTTCTTCAGCAATTAAGATTAGCTAAAGAATTAGATTTGCCAGTTGTTTTTCATTGTCGAATGGCTAATCAAGATTTAATTAAAATTTTAAAAGAAAATCCTGAAGTGAGACCAGAAAAAGCAGTTATGCATTGTTTTGTTGGTACCAAAAAAGAATTAAATAGTTATCTTAAGTTCGGCTTTTTTATTGGGTTAAACGGGATAATTTTTAAAACTTTGAAAAATATTAATTTTAATGAATTGATTAAAACGGTTCCTTTGAATAAGATTTTAATTGAAACTGATTGTCCTTTTTTGGTTCCTCCTCAAGTTGATCAAAAAAGAAATAAACCTTTTAATATTAAATACGTTATTAAGAAAATTTCTAAAATAAAAAATATCGATTTTGATAAATTATCAAAAATTGCTTTTGAAAATGCTAAAATATTGTTTAGTAATATAACTTAAAAATTTATGAAAAAAGTTAATAAAATATGGGTGGATGGCGAATTTGTTTCTTGGGATGAAGCAAAAATTCACGTTTTAACTCATACCCTTCATTATGGGGGCGGAGTTTTTGAAGGTATAAGAGCTTATAATACAGAAAAAGGAGCTGCTGTCTTTCGATTAAAAGAACATGTGGATAGATTTTTTAATTCAGCTTCTTCTTTAGAAATGAAAATTCCATTTTCTAAATCAGAAATTAAAAAAGCTATTCTTGAAACTATTAAAGTTAATAATATCAAAGAATGCTATATAAGACCTATTGGTTTTTTTGGATATGGAAAAATGGGGCTTAATCCAAAGGGGGCTCCTGTAAGAATAGCTATTGCTGTTTGGCCATGGGGAGCTTATTTAGAAAAAGGAAAAGCTATTAAAGTTAAGATATCTGATTATATTAGAATTCATCCAAAATCTACTGTTGCTGATGCGAAAATATGTGGTCATTATGTAAATTCTATTTTAGCAAGTCAGGAAGCTCAGAAAGCAGAAGCTGATGAAGCCTTATTTTTAGATTATGAGGGGAACATTGCTGAAGGACCAGGAGAAAATATTTTTATAGTTAAAGATGGTAATCTTATTACTCCTCCTTTAGGAACTATACTTGGTGGTATAACTAGAGATACAGTTATTAAAATTGCTGATAGCTTTGGAATTAATACAATAAAAGAAAAAATTACTCCGGAAGAATTATTTTCGGCTGACGAAGCTTTTTTTGTAGGAACAGCAGCGGAAATATGTCCGATTGGAGAAGTTGATGGAAAATTGATTAATAATGGTAAAGTTGGAGAAATAACTAAAAAGATAAAAGATTTTTATGGAAAAATTGTAAGAGGAGAAAAAGAGAAATATAAAAAATGGCTTAGTTTTGTTAAATAATGAAAACAATTAAAAGAAAAATTTTAATTATTGGTGGGGTTTTATTAATTTAAGGTAAGGAAATAGAGTATAGAAAAAATGTTCAAAACTTTAATCAAAAATTTAAAAAAATGACTAACCATTTTAAAGATTTTCTAAAAGAAAATGAAACAAAACCTAATGATATTGATAAGCAGTCGTTTTCAACTTCTTTAGAAAAAGATAAAGGAAAGACAATTAAAGAATCTTCAGTAGGTTTTTTAGGCCCGAAAGGGACTTTTTCTCACCAAGCTACATTAAATTTTTCTAAAAAATCAAAATTAATTGCTTTTTCTTCAATTAAGGAGATTTTCGAAGCTGTTAATAATGAGGATGTCGATTTGGGGTTAGTCCCAGCTGAAAACAGTATTGGAGGGATTGTTTCTGATACGATTAATAAATTGATTGAGTATTCTTTAAAAACAACAGGGTCTTTTGATTTTCCTATTCACCATTTTCTTTTAGGAAAAACTAAAAACATTAAAAAGTTAAAAGTAATAAAAAGTCATCCTCAAGCTTTATCTCAATGTAAGGATTGGATCGAGAAAAATCTGCCAAGAGTTAAGCTTGAATCTTCCTCAAGTACTACTTCACCTATTATTGCTAATAAAAGCAAGAAAAGTATTGGTTTTATCGGTTCTTCAAGAGCAGCAAAAGAATATGATTTAAATATTTTAGCGGAAAGAATAGAGAGTACTCAGCATAATCTTACAAAATTTTACGTAATTTCTAAAAATATAAACAAAAAAGTTTGTAAAAAATTAAAAGCTCAAAAAAGTTTAGTTTTACTTGCTGTTTATGATAGGGTTGGTATTTTAAGAGATATTTTAGATGTTTTTGCTTCTGAAGAGTTAAATCTTACCTCTCTTCATTCTGTGCCAAGTCGATTAAAGCCCTGGGATTACTTTTTCTTTTTAGAAGTTCAGACTCCTTTATCTTCTTCTGCTTTATCTAAAACTTTAGAAAAAATTAAAGATTATTGTTCTACTATAAGGGTTATTGGAGCAAGTTAAAAAAATATTATAAAAAACTTTTGAAAATACTTTAAAAATGTTTAAAATATAATTATGACCTATAAACACAAAAAAATAGAAAAAAAGTGGCAAAAGAAATGGGAAGAAGATAAAATTTATAAAGCAGAAAAGTCTGATGCTGAAAAGTTTTTTGCATTAATTGAATTTCCTTATCCTTCTGGGGCTGGTCTTCATGTTGGTCACCCTCGTAGTTTTACAGCAATGGATATTTTATCCAGGAAAAGAAGGATGGAAGGTTATAACGTTTTGTTTCCTATTGGATGGGATGCTTTTGGTTTACCAACAGAAAATTATGCTATTAAAACAGGAATTCGACCAGAAGAGGCTACAAAAAAGAATGTTGCTAACTTTAAAAGACAGCTTAAAAGTTTAGGACTATCTTTTGATTGGGATAGAGAGATTAATACTACTGATCCAGAATATTATAAGTGGACTCAATGGATATTTTTACAACTCTTAAAAAATGATTTAGCTTATCAAGATGAAATGCCGATTAATTGGTGTCCTTCCTGTAAGATTGGATTAGCTAATGAAGAAGTTATTGATCATAAATGTGAAAGATGCGGAGAAGAGGTGGTTCAAAAAAATCAAAAACAATGGATGTTAAAAATTACCGATTATGCTGATCGATTAATTGAAGATTTAGATAAGGTTAATTATTTAGAAAAAATTAAAAAACAACAAAAAGAATGGATTGGTAGGAGTGAAGGAACAGAGATTTCTTTTCCTGTTAAAAATTTAGATAAGGAAATTGAAGTTTTTACCACTCGGCCTGATACTATTTTTGGGGTTACAGCTTTAGTTTTAGCTCCTGGCCATGAATTAGTTAATCAAATTATTACTGATAAGCAATCTCAAAAAGTTAAAGATTATATTAAAAAATCAAAAAGAAAATCTGAATTTGAAAGAACTAAGCTAGATAAAGAAAAGACAGGAGTTTTTACTGGTAGCTATTGTCTTAATCCTATTAATAATAAAAAGATTCCAATTTGGATTGGTGATTATGTTGTTGCTTCTTATGGAGGAGGAGCAGTAATGGTTGTTCCTGCTCACGACCAGAGAGACTATGAATTTGCTAAAGAATATGGAATTGAAATTAAAGAAGTTATTCATGGAGAAAATAGTAATTTAGATGAAGAAGCCTATACTGAATCTGGTAAACTAGTTAATTCTGGTGATTTTAACGATTTAGACTCAGAAGAAGCTAAAGAAAAGATTACAAAATTTTTAAAAGAAAAAGGAGTTGCTAAAAAAACTATTAAATACAAATTAAGAGATTGGGTTTTTTCTCGCCAACATTATTGGGGAGAGCCAATTCCGGTTGTTCATTGCGAGGAATGTGGAGTTGTTCCTTTACCAGAAGAAGAATTACCTTTAAAACTTCCTTATATTGAGAGGTATGAACCAACTGATTCTGGAGAATCTCCTTTAGCTAATATTGAAAATTGGGTTAAGACAAAATGTCCTAAATGTGGTGGACCAGCTAAAAGAGAAACCGATACAATGCCTAATTGGGCTGGTTCTAATTGGTATTATTTAAGATATTGTGATCCTCATAATGATAAAGAGATAGCTAGTAAAGAGAATATGGAGTATTGGATGCCAGTTGATTGGTATAATGGCGGGATGGAACATACAACTTTACATTTATTATATTCAAGGTTTATTTATAAAGCCCTTTATGATTTTGGAATTGTTCCTCAATCAGAACCTTATAAAAAAAGAACAGCTCACGGAATGATTTTAGCTGAAGATGGGAGAAAGATGTCTAAATCTTTAGGTAATGTTATTAATCCTGATGATATTGTTAAGGAGTTTGGGGCTGACACATTAAGAGTTTATGAAATGTTTATGGGTCCTTTTGATCAAGCTATTGAATGGAGTCAAGATGGTGTTAAAGGAGTTCGTCGATTTTTAAGTAGAGTTTGGTCTTTAGTCAAAGAAAACTCAACTAAAGAAAGTAGTGAAGAGGCTTTAAAGAAGATTCATCGATTAACTAAGAGGGTTGATCAAGACATTGAAGAAATGAAGTTTAATACTGCTATTTCTGGATGTATGGAATTTGTTAATTTTGCCTATAAGAATAAGAAAAAAGTTGGAAAAGATGTTTTAGAAAAACTTTTACTTTTACTAGCTCCTTTTGCTCCACATATTACTGAAGAATTATGGCATGATTTAAGTAAAGAAAAATCAATTCATCTTCAGGATTGGCCAGAATACGATCCAAAACTTATTAAAAAAGAAGAATTTGTTTTGATTATTCAAATCAACGGAAAATTAAGAGATAAGTTTAAAGTAAAAACAGGAATTTCAAAAGAGGAAGCTAAAGAATTGGTTTTGCAAAGAAATAAAATTAAGAGTAAAATAAAGGATAAGAAAATTAAGAAAATTATTTATGTTCCAAATAAGTTGATGAATCTAGTTATTTAATTTATGTTTAGGTTAATTACAAGAAAATTTATTCTCGCCTTATTGAAAAGTTGAACAAAATACCGTAGCTAGGGTAGCTACGGTTTTTATATTATTAAAAAATTTAAGTTAAAAAATATGCAAAAAACAATTTTAGTTGGTGGAAAAGCCGGTCATGGAACAGCCTTCACTTCTCATTTTATCGGTAAAGTGTTTTGTTCTTTAGGGTATTATGTTTTTAATTATCGTGATTACCCCTCTTTGATTAGGGGTGGACATAACTTTAATGTTTTAAAAATATCCGATCAGCCTATTTATTCTCACAGTAATAAATTTGATGTTATTATTGCTTTTGATCAAAAAACAGTTGATCTACATAAAGATCAACTTAAAGAGGGAGGATTTATTTTAGGTGATAAAAAATTAGAAGGGGATAAAATTAAAAAAATTGATCTTAGTTCAATTTTAGAAAAATTAGATGCTCCTGAAATTATGGAAAATAATATCTTATTAGGATGGTTATTTAAATATTTTGGGATTGAAGAAGGGGTTTTATTTGAACAGGCTAAAGAAAAATTTAAAGGTGATAAGCTTAAATTAATTAAAAAATCAATAGAAGAGGGATACAAATTAAGTGAAGAAAAAGAAAAAATTAAGAAAAATGGTAAACCTAAATATTTTATTTCTGGAAGTGAAGGAGTTGGGGTCGGAGCTTTAAACGCCGGTATTGATGCTTATATTGCCTATCCAATGACTCCAGCTACTCCAGTTTTACACTTTTTAGCTAAAAAAGAAGATGAACATGATTTTGTTACCTTTCAATCTGAAAATGAGATTGGAGCAGTTAATAATGCGATGGGCTCTTCTTTTGCTGGGGCAAAAACAATGGTTGGTACTTCTGGAGGAGGACTTGCTTTAATGTCAGAAACCTTAAGTATGGCTGGTATTTCAGAAGTTCCTTTAGTTGCTTATTTAGCTCAAAGAACTGGTCCAGCTTCTGGAGTTCCAACTTATACTTCTCAAGGTGATTTAAAAATGGCTATTAATGCTGGACATGGTGAATTTTTAAGAATTGTAGTAGCTCCTGGAGATGCTCAAGAAGCAATTACTAGAACTGAAGAAGCTTTTTATCTTTCTTTAAAGTATAGAGCTTTGGTTATTCTTGTTAATGATAAGCATGTTGCTGAAAGCGATTATAGTTTTAAAGAATTAAAGTCCTCTGATTTAGATAATCAGAGCTTTATTATTAAAAATCCTTCCGATGATTATAAAAGTTATAAAATAACTAAAGATGGAAATTCTCCTAGAGCTGTTCCTGGCCAAGGACCAACTGTTAGAGCTAGTAGTTATGAACATGATGAATATGGTTATACAACCGAAGATCCGGAAATGACAACTAAAATGAATGATAAAAGAATGAGAAAGGAAGAATTAATTAAAGAAGAGGTTAAGAAGTTAAATCCTGTTTCTGTTTATGGAAAAGGAAAGAATTTAATTATTGGTTGGGGTTCAACAAAGGGAGCGATTTTAGATTCTTTATCAGAACTTGATGATTATCGATTTTTACAGATTTCTTACATTTCTCCATTCCCAAAAGAAAAAGTTAAAAAAGAAATTGAAAAGTCTGAGCAAGTGTTTTTGGTTGAAAATAATGCTACAGGCCAATTAGGTGATATTATTGCTGAACAAACTGGTCATATTATTAAAGATAAGATTTTGAAATATGATGCAAGGCCTTTTGTTCCAAGTGATATTATTAATCAAATTAATAAATAAAAATATGAAAATTAAAGATTTTCAAACAAAAGAAACAAATACTTGGTGTCCAGGCTGTACCAATATGAGTGTTTTGAGATCAATTCAAGAAGTTTTAACTGATTTAGTTAATGAAGGAGAAATTAAAAAGAAAAACATTGCAACAGCTTGTGACATTGGTTGTCATGCTAAAATTTTTGATTATATTGATGCTAGTGGTTTCTATGGACTTCATGGAAGGACAATTCCTCTTTGTCTTGGTTTAAAAATTGGTAATCCTGAACTAACTGTTCTTGGTTTTGCTGGAGATGGGGCTACTTACGGAGAAGGGATTGCTCATTTAATTCATAATTGTCGTTTTAATGCTGACTTTACAATGATAGTTGCTAATAATAAGAATTTTGCTTTAACTACTGGACAAGCAACACCAACATCAGCAAAAGGTTATAAAGGAGCTTCTACACCTTCTGGGGTCAAAGAAGAGGCCTTAAACCCTCTTGTTCTTGCCCTAACTAGTGGAGCTAGTTTTGTAGCTAGAGGAAACGTTTTAGACCCTCAACAACTTAAAAGAATTTTGAAAGAATCAATTAAACATAAAGGATTTTCTTTTATTGATATTCTTCAGCCTTGTTTAACTTTTAATAATTTTACTCCTTACCTTCAAAAGCATGCTTATAATTTAGGAGAGGATTATAAGGCCGATAATTATGATAAAGCTTTAGAAAAAGCTAGAGAGTGGGATTATTCAATGAGGGAAGATGGAAAAATTGCAACTGGGATATTTTATCAAAAAGAAAGGCCAACTTTTCAAGGCTTGAGAGATAAATTAAAAAAACCTTGGTATAAGGTTGATAGAAAAATTGATAAAGAAAAAATCTTCAAAGAGTTTGTTTAGGTTTGATTTTTGATTGTTTTGTGGGATAATAAGAATAGATGGTTAAAATGGAAAACGGAGAAGAAATTGATAAAGAAATAATTTATCAAATGTATGGAGATTTTGATGAGAAGCAACTGCTTGATGCAATTATAGATTTTACAAAAACAAAAGGAAGGTTATATAAAAGTCGAGCGATGCAAGAAGCTAACGACATTGATCTTTTAACTGAGCAGCAAAAAAACATGAGTGTTGTTTTTTTGAAAAAGATTAAGAATCAATGGAAGGAGCCGATTAAAAAACTAGCCAAAAAAAAAGAAATCAAAAACAAGTACAGAAGTGTTTTTTTAAGGAAGTTTGGTAGTCTTATTTCGACTACTAATATTGATGCTTTAATCAATATTGTTAGTAGGTCTATTAAAATTCAGGATGGTAGAATAGTCTTTATGACTGTTTTTTTTGGAGAAGATTTAAAATTTTTTTGTAATGAACGAGAAAGAATTAAAGTAAGGGTTATTTTTCAAGAACCTATAAGAAAAAAAACTCCTACTTTAAAGGAGCTAAGAAAAAGAAAAAAACGTTGTAAAAACGTTTTTTATCTTGATCAAGATTTAAGCAACCAGGTTTAGTTTTTTAAAAACTAAACCTCTTTTTTATTGTCATCAACTCTTTTAATGTTTGCTCCTAATTTTCTAAGTTTTTCATCAAATCCTTCATGACCCCTATCAACTTGGTAGACGTTACTGATTGAACTTTTCCCTTCAGCTACTAATTGACCAAGAATTAATGAAACACCTCCCCTAATGTCGGGAGCAGTAATTCGGTTTGCTTTTAATTGGTTTTTTCCAAAAATTAAAGCTCGATGAGGGTCAGTAATTTCAATATCAGCTCCCATTTTTCTTAATTCTTGCATGTGATTAAATCGGTTTTCATAAAGAGGATCATGAATTAATGATTTTCCTTTAATTTGAGTTAAAAGTAAAGAAACTTGGGGTTGTAAATCAGTAGGAAAGCCTGGATAAGGAAGAACTTGGATTTTAGTTGGTTTTAAATTTCCTGATTTGTTAACTAAAATTTTGTCTTTTTTAACTTCAAAGTTAACACCAATTTCTTTCATTTTCTTTAAAAATAAAGAAAGATGGCTTGGATTAACATTTTCAATTACTCCTTCTCCTTTAGTTGCAGCAAAAGCTATTAAAAAAGTTCCTGCTTCAGTTGGGTCATAACAAATTGAAAATTCGGCTCCTGATAATTTTTTTCTTCCTGTTATCTCAATAGTATGAGTGCCTAAACCTTTAACTTTAGCCCCCATTTTTCTTAATATTTCACCTAAATCTTGGATTTGTGGTTCAGCGGCAGCGATTTTTATTGTTGTTTTTCCTTTAGCCTTACTTGCTAACATCATAATATTTTCAGTAGCTGTTACTGAAAATTCATCTAAAACAATATCTTGTCCTTTTAAGTTTTTTGGAGAATTAAAAATATAAAAACCATCTTTTTCTTTAACTGTTACTCCAAAATCTTTTAAAGCTTTTAAGTGGGTTGTGATTGGTCTAATTCCTATTTTATCTCCTCCTGGATGGGCAATTTTAAAATTTTGAAATCTTGCTAAGAGTGGTCCAACTAATAAAACGGAAATTCTCATTTTTTGGAATGTATCGTGGGGTATTTTAGAAGGATCTATATTTTTAGGATTTATTTTAATTTTATGAGGGTCTAGCCATTCAACCTTAGCTCCAATTTTTTCTAAAATTTTAATTAGATTTAAAACATCTTTACAGCGGGGTAGATTATTAATAATCGATGTTTTTTCTGTAAGTAAAGAAGCAGCCAGAATAGGACCGGCTGAATTTTTATAACCAGACATTTTAACATTACCTTTTAAAGAATTTCCGCCTTTAATTATGAATTTTTTCTTTGACATGATTTTATATTATGAATTAAAAAAATGATTTTGGCAAGTTTTTGATTTAAATAGAAAATAACTTCATTTAATTATTAGGAAATGAAGTTAAGGTAGCTTAGTATTGTGCATTTTTTCAAGTTTTTCTTCAAATTATTTCTTAGTCATTACTTCTCTTCCTTTCCAAACTAGATTCTTTTTTTCTTTGTTTGCTAGTCTTGGAAGGTGTTTTTCTTTGTTTTTCTTTTTTTCTTTGTTCATTTTTTCACCACTTAATTTCAAAGCACTTTTTTAAGTATAACAAAACTATTTTTAAGAACAACATTTGGTCTTTATATTTTTATCAAAAAATAGTATGGTCTTATATATATGATAGATAAAGTGGTTATTGCGGCAGCCGGTCGAGGAACTAGAATGAAGCACTTATCTGAGGATAAACCAAAGCACCTAATTAAGGTCTGTGGACATCCTTTTCTTTATTATTTGCTTAATAATTTTTTGAAGGCGGGCTATAAAGAAATAGTTTTAGTTGTTGGATATAAAAAGAAGAAAATGAAAGAGTTTCTTGATGGTTTTGAAGGAAAAGATAAAGTCACTTTAGTTAGTCAATTTGATCATTTAGATAAAAACAATTATGGAACAGCTTGTGTTGTTAAGGCTTTAAAAGAAAAAATGGAAAATGAAAGCTTTGTAATGGTTTATGGTGATAATCTTTACTCGGTTAATGATTTAAAAAGGTTTCGTAAAACCGGTGGTGAATTTAATTATGTTGCTGGTTTACATCATGAACATCCAGAAAAGTACGGTGTTTTAAAGAAAAAAGACAAACTATTAAAGAAAATAATTGAAAAACCAAAAAAAGATTTAGGTAAATTGGTAAATGTTGGATTATATAGTTTTACTCCTGAAATATTCAAGAAAGTAGACAAAATTAAAAAATCAGAAAGGGGAGAGTATGAAATTACAGATGCGATTAATCTTTTAGCAGAAGAAAATAAAGTTAAAATTAAGAAAATTAATGATTTTTGGCTTGATTTTGGGAATCCTTCTGATGTTGAAAAGGTCTCTTCTTTTTTAAAAAATAAAAAATTAAAGATACAAAAAAGATAATTTTGTATCTATTTTTATGAAAAAAGACAAAAAAAATAAAATTGTTTGTTTTGGAGGGGGGAATGCTATGCCAAAAGCAGTTTTAGCAGGATTAAAAAAATATCCTTCGGTTACTATTTCTGCTATTTGCGCAATGTTGGATTCTGGAGGTTCATCCGGAAGATTAAGAGAAGATTATAATATTACAGCTCCAGGAGATATTAGGAGGGCTTTTATTGCTTTAGCAAATACTTCGCCAGTAATTGAGTCTTTATTTAATTATCGATTTAAGTCAGGAGAGCTTAAAGGTCATAACTTTGCTAATTTATTTATTACTGCCTTAGAGCTTTCTTCTAATGATTGTGAGGAAATGTATGATCAAATTCACAAAATGTTGAATATTCCCCATAAGGTTTTGCCCGTTACTATTGATGATTCTCAACTTTGTGCAAAGTTAGAAAATGGAAAAATAGTTTCTGGAGAAACTAATATTGATATTCCAAAGCATAATAGTAATTTAAAGATTGAAGAAGTTTTTTTAAAGCCAAAGGCTAAAATTTATCCAAAATCATTAAAAGAAATTCAGGAAGCAGACTTAATAGTAATTGGACCTGGAGATCTTTATTCTTCTTTAGCTCAAATTTTGTTAGTAGAGGGAGTCTCGGAAGCTATTATGAAAAGTAAAGCTAAAAAAGTTTATGTTTGCAATTTAATGACAAAAGAAGGAGAAACTAATAATTTTAAAGTTAAAGACTTTACAAAACAAATTGAAGAATTTTTAGGAGGAGAGGTTGATTATGTTCTGTATAATACTCAAGAACCAACAAGGGAAGCAATTGAAAAAAAGAGAAAAAAACATCCAGAGTTAAATAAAGTGGTTCGTTATTCTAAAGATTTAAACAAAGATAAGTTTATCGGGAACGATTTTCTAGATTTATCTAACATGAATCACGATCCAAAAAAACTATCAAAAGTAATTTTAAATTTATTATGAATAATTGGTTAAAAGAAAATTTTAGTGAAATCAAAATAATGAATAAAGAACTTTCTTCTTTTAAGGAGGAAGATTTAGAATATCCATGGGATTTATTAAAATTACAAAAAAAGATTCTTAATAAATATTTAAAAGAAAAAAGAGGCAATTCTCTTAAAATTGCTGAAAACGTAATTATTAAGGGGAAGGTTTTTATTGGTGATAATGTAACAATTAAGGAGAACGTAGTAATAAATGGGCCTTCTTATATTGGAGATAATTCATTTATTGGTAATAATTGTGTAATTAGAAAATATTCAAATATTGGTCAAGATGCTTTAATTGGAGCTAATTGTGAAATTAAAGCTTCTTTGTTGCAAAAAGATGTTCATTTACACTCAAATTATATTGGTGATTCTATTATTGGAAAAGGTGGAAGAATTGGAGCGGGAACAATTACAGCAAACACAAGAATAGATAGAGAAAAAATAAATTCTTTTTTAGATAAAAAAATTGAAACAAGCTTTAATAAGTTAGGTTCAATAATTGGTGAAAATGTTAGAATTGGAATTAATTCTTCTTTAATGCCTGGCATTTTAATTGGTAAGAATTCAGTTATTGGTCCTCATGCTTTAGTTTTAAAGAATATTGAAAAAGAATCAGTTTTTTATAGTAAATTTGAACAAATAAAAAAAGAGAGATAAATTAAATCTCTCATTACTTTATTAATTTTTCAAAATTAATTCTTCAAATGGGGCGTTGAGAATTTTCTCAACATCCCATTTTTTTCCTCCTTTTGGAACAGCATAATACTGTTCCACCTCTTTTTTTGGCAGATGTTTTTCTACCAATTCAGGAAGGACTTCATAATCAAGCTCTTCCTGATAAAGAGGCAAGATTCGAACCATGTGATACGCTAATGTCATGATTCGAACTTCTTTTAAGCTTTTAAACGTACTTCTTTTTAAAAGCAACTTTAAAAAGAGTACGTTTTCCTTTGAATATGCCGAATTCTCTTCGGTCATAATTCGACTTTCGTCTATTTTATGACTGATCAAGAATTTTCGGCATAATCCTGATTCTGATTCTTTTCCTCTTGCCTTCGCAAAGGCTTCAAAGGAAAAATCAGTATCTACAATTTCTTCGCCTTTATAGCGAACGAAAAAATTGTAGCCTCCCTGAAGAATAACCTTAAAATCAGGATTATCCTTCAAGAAGTTTAGGATTCCCTTCCAGCGTAATTTTGTATGATCTGCTGGAAAGAATTCTCCATTCTGCTCCTTTATCTGAGATAAGGGAGCAATTAGAATAATATTTTTTCACCTCTTCTATTTATTAAAACATTATTTTGTTTTTGTCAAACTAAAAACAGCCTAAAAAGGCTGTCTTTTTTGTGCCAAAGGAGGGATTTGAACCCTCAAGGGCTTGCGCCCATGGCTTTTTGAGAGCCACGTGTATGCCGTTCCACCACTTTGGCAACTATCTAAAAACTATCAATTTTTATCTTTTTTGTCCAAGTACTTTCTATATTTACATTCTTTGTCTGAACAATTAATGTAACCTCTTTTCTTTTCTAAAAGAGATTTACATTTAGGACATAATTTTCCAGTTGGTTCATACCAAGAAGCAGCATCACAATCAGGCCAATTAGAGCAACCGTAAAACTCTTTTCCTCTTCTAGTTCTTTTTTTAGTTAAATTTCCTTTTTTACATTTAGGACATTTAATTTTAAAACCGTCTTCTTTTAATGGTTTTGTGTACTTACAATCAGGCCAATTAGAGCAAGCGTAAAACTTACCATATTTTCCTAATTTAATAATTAAAGGAGCCTTACATTTCGGACATTTCTTATCAGTTTCTTCATATCTTTCTTTTTTATGAGGAACTTCTTT
>CAZXBN010000001.1:0-22280 GCA_964638845.1 uncultured Candidatus Saccharibacteria bacterium | reverse complement strand
TAATCAAAAGAAGCTTCATCGACCCTTTATCGATAAGGTTAAGATTAAATGTCCTGAATGTGGTAAAGAAATGAAAAGAGTGAAACAAGTTTTAGATTGTTGGTTTGATTCTGGAGCGATGCCTTTAGCTCAAAACCCTGGTTTAATGAAAAAAGATAAAAAACCTAAAGAATTAGTTAAAGAAATTTCTTTTCCAGCTGATTTTATTTGTGAAGGAATTGATCAAACTAGAGGTTGGTTTTATTCTCTTTTGGCTATTTCAACAGCCTTAGGATTACCTTCTCCTTATAAAAGTGTAGTTGGAGTGGGAATGGTTTTAGATGCTAAAGGGAAAATGATGAGTAAATCTAAAGGAAACACTGTTGAACCTTTAGAGGCTTTTGATAAGTATGGAGCCGATAGTGTTCGTTGGTATTTTTATCGAATTAATGAGGTTGCTAAAGTAAAAAGGTTTGATCCAAATAGATTGAAAAAAGAAGTTCATAAATTGTTTAGAATTTTATTAAACACTGTTAAATTCTTTAAGATTTATCAAAAAGACAATCTTCCTGATTGTCCTGATAAAAAAGATATGACTTTGTTAGATAGATGGATTGTTAATCGTCAAGGATTAACTTTAAAAAAGGTAAAGAATTATATGGATGATTTAGATTTTCTTTCGACCTCTCGTGAATTAGAAAGTTTTGTTTATGATATGTCGCAATGGTATTTAAGACGTTCTCGAAATCAATTGAGAGATTCAAAAGAATCTCAAGCTGTCTTTTTGTCTGTTTTGAAAAAAACAGCTCAAATGCTTGCCCCTTTTGCCCCTTTTGTTTCTGAAAGAATTTATCAAGACTTAGGTGGAAAAGACTCAGTTCATTTATCTGAATACCCTTCTGTTCCTGAAGAAATTAATGAAGAATTAATTGAAGGAATGAAATCAGTTCGAGAGGTTTGTGAAAATGGAAGATTTTTAAGAAGAAAAGCTGATCTTAGTATTCGACAACCATTATCGCAATTAATTTATTCTAAACATCAAGTTGATTCTGATTTAGAAAAATTAATTTCCAAAGAATTAAATGTTAAAGAGGTAGAATTTAAGAAAGATCTTCCAGAAGGAGAGGATTGGGTTAAAGATGAAAGAGATAATTTTGCTTTAAATGTTAAGATAACGGAAAAATTAAAAGAAGAAGGAATGGTCCGTGAATTGAACAGGAAAATAAACTATTTAAGAAAGAAAGGAAAATTATCAAGAGATGATAAAGTTAATTTAGTTATTGAAGATATTAGTGATTCTTTAAAAAAGATTATTAATGAAAACCTTGATCAATTATCGATTGAGGGTTTAGTTGAAAAAGGAGAGAAGATTAAGGAAGGGGAGATTGAAATAGAGAGCAAAAAATTTACTCTTAAGCTTGTTGAAGCTTAAGAGTTGATTTTGTTTGAAAATTAAATTATTATTTAATTATTCCGGCGTAGCTCAATGGTAGAGCGGGTGCCTGTTAAGCACTAGGTTGTAGGTTCGAGTCCTTCCGCCGGAGCATTTAAAACCTGATTTTATTCAGGTTTTTTTATTTCGAATTCTTTTTTTAAAGGTTTTGAATCGAAGAAATATTTTTATTGAAATATGTCATTTATGGTATATTTGAATAGGAAGTGTATCAGAAACTTGTTTTTCTGGTATACTTTATTATAATAAAAGCAATGATTAAATATAAACATCCTAAAAAATTACCAGTAAAAATAGATAATAGTCAATTTATTAAAGTTTTTGCTGAAGCTTATCATTCTCTTGGGGTTTTAGAAGGATCTCAAAGAAATCTTCAAAACCCGATTCTTTTGATAGCTCCTCTTACTACGAAGGAAGCGACAGCTAGTTCTCGAATTGAAGGAACTTATAGTGATGCTTCCGATGTTTTTATTTTTGAAGCTACAGGAAAAGAAAGAAAAAAAGACACTCTTGAGGTGGCAAATTATCGTAAGGCGATGTTGTCAGCATTAGAAGATTTGAAAAATGGACGTGAACTCAGTCTACATTTTATAAAGTCTTTACATGGTATTTTATTAAAAGGTGTGCGTCATCGAGGAAAAGTAGGAAGTTTTCGCGATAAAGATGTTTTTATTGCAGAGAAAGCAGGGGACCCAATTGAAAAAGCTCTTTATGTTCCCCCTGAACCTTTTTTGGTTTCGGAATATATGGAGAACCTAATAGACTATGTTAAAAATTCTAAAGACGATCCCTTAATTAAGGCCGGCTTATTTCATTATCAGTTTGAAGCAATTCATCCTTTTGAGGATGGCAATGGGAGGATGGGAAGATTACTTATTCCGGTTTTGTTACTTTTAGAAGGTCAATTATCTTTACCAATTCTTTATTTGAGTGGTTTTTTTGATAAGAATCGTGATTTATATTTAGCAAAATTAAATGCAGTTGATCAAAATTATCAATATGAGGAATGGCTCAAATTTTTTTTGGAGGCGGTTAAACAACAATCTAAACATACGCAAGAATTGGTGAATGCAATTTATAATCTTTATGATAAGAAAAGAAGGGAGTTAGAAAAAGAGTCATCTAAGTCTCCTTATATTATTCCTTGTCTTGATTTTTTGTTTATGAGCCCAGTATTTACCTTGCCAAGATTAAAAGAAGAAATTAAAGCTTCTCGAACTACATGTGTAAGATTAATTAATCTTTTTCAAAAAAAGAATCTTATTAGGGAGCTACCTGGACGCTATAAAAGAGCAAAGCTCTATATATTCCAAGAGTTATTAAAATTTTTAGCTGTCTAATTTAATTTTTTTTAATTGTTTCTTAAGAATTATTATATAGTCTTTGTTTTGCAAAGCTCGAACAACGTCAGAGCTGGGGAGCAAGAAAGAAAGCCTGATTTTTCAGGCTTTTTTATTTTTAATATTTTTTAAAAAAAGCCTTAGCTTTTATTGCTAAGGTTGTATATTATTTATTTTTCTCAGTGCCTTCATATATGCAGCTGTTCTCATCGAAACTTTAAATCTGTTCTTTATTTTTTTTATCTCTTTATAGCTTTCTGTTATTCTTTTCTTCAGCTTCTTTCTTACTTCTTCTAATGACCAGTAAACTTCATTATCATTTTGAAGCATTTCAAGATAGCTTACTATTACTCCTCCAGAATTTGCTATAACGTCTGGAACAATGAAAACATTTTTCTTTTCAAGGATTTTTTCACCTTCAAGGGTTATAGCCCCATTTGCTCCTTCAAAAATTGTTTTTGCTTTTATTTCGAAGGCAACTTTGGAATCTATTAAATTTTCCATTGCAGCTGGGACAAAAATATCACAACTTTTCTTTAATAAATCTTTTTCGTTAATTGGTGTTCCATAACCCTTTACAGACCCATTTTCTTTTTTGTATTTCTTTAAAGCTTCTGGATCTAAAGATCTGTTTTTGGTAATTGTAGCTCCTTTTGAATCTGATACAGCAATAATTTTAGATCCCATTTCTTCGTAAAGTATTTTTGCTGTATAAAATCCTACATTTCCAAAACCTTGAATTATAACAGTTTTGTTTTTTAGGCTTTGAAAGTGACAAATCATTATATCTACTAATCCACGGGCTGTTGCTTCGGCCCTTCCTTGAGAACCTTTTTGATTAACTGCCTTTCCGGTGACTGCTTTAAAGCCATTTTCACCATACTCGTCAGCAATCCAGCTCATTATTTCAGAATTAGTGTTGACATCAGGAGCTAGAATATCTTTTTTGGGTCCTATTTCTTTTTTGATCTTTCTAATAAAAGATCTTGTAATGTTTTCAAGTTCTTTTTTCGAAAGCTCTTTCGGATTGCAATTTATTCCACCTTTAGCTCCACTCAATGGTAGATTTGTGCAAGCCGTTTTCATTGTCATTAAAAAAGCTAAATTAATCGATTCTTTTAAAGTTAGGTTTGGGTGAAATCTAACTCCTCCTTTAGCTGGTCTTCCATATTGCACTCTAAACCCTTTAAAGGTTGTTTTGTTTATTGGTATATTTACAATCAAAACCTTCTTTGGATTAAGATTTTTTTCAATTTCTATATTTAAAGTATTAGCTGCTTCTTTCAAACTATTTATTCCAATCTTACTAATAATATTTTTCATATTTTTTTCTCCAGTTTTTTAAAGATCTAACTAGTAAATATGGTAGTAGTATGTATTTATCAAGTCAAGTTTTAAATAGATTATTAAAACATATTCCTTTTTGTTTTTATTGTTGAAGTGATATAGTTAATATAATAAATATTTTTTAATTTAAATAATTAAATTCTTTAGCTTTGGTAAATTATTTACTAACTTAACTAATTAAAAGTATGTCTAAAAGAAGTGAAGTTTTTATAGATCATGTCTTAGGAGATGTTTTTGTTGAGAGAGGCAAAGAAAAAAAGAAGGTTGAGGCGGGTTTAGTTTCAGACTCAAAATCATTTCGTCTTCAGGATGGTGACAAGGTTGTTACCGGAGAAGATGGTTACATAGTTAGTATTGCTGAGCGTAAAAAAGGAAAATATAGTTCTTATTTTAAAATTGGCTGTAATTCTGAAGTTTCTTTTAATATTAATACTGCTATTTCAAAAATAGAAATTGAAAAAGGATGGATAGTGGTTGAAACTAATGCTGAAATAAAAGCTCCTTTAGTAGAAATTAGAAGAGTAAAAGACAAAGAAATGAAAGGATCTGCTGATGGTGATAGTGTATTTGTACTTATTAAAGTAGAAAAAGAAAAAGTGAAAGTTGCTAATAAAGGTTTCCCGGTAGAAGTTATACATAAAAAGAAAGATAAAAGTGGTCGGTTGATGGGGCATGAACAAGCCACCGCTACTCCTTCTAAATTAAATTTTAAAAGTGACGCCGATAAAGATGTTCGCTCTATTTTAAGTAAATTTATGGAGTTAGATGAAAGTATGGCGAATTCGGTTACTAATCAAGTATTAGAAAATATGAAAAAACTTGAAAAAAGAATGAGAAAAGAAGGAGGTTGGAAAAAAGAAGACTAATTCGGATGAAGTTTTTTTGTTTTCTGATATAATTAAAAAATAACTAACTAAATAAATAAAAATATGAATATTCCTTTTACTGATAATTATAAGGATCTTTCAACGAGTAAGGGTTATCAGTTTAAATTTTTTTGTGAAAGGTGTGGAAATGGTTATATGAGTAGTTTCCAATCTTCTGCTACAGGTATTATTTCAAATATTTTACAAATTGCTAGTAATTTTTTTGGAGGAGATACTTATAAATGGTCAAGAACATCTGATGATGTTCATCGATTTACCTCTGGTGGACAACATGATAAAGCTCTTGAAAAAGCTGTTAAAGAGATGAGACCTAAATTTAAACAATGTTCGAGGTGTGGAGAGTGGGTTTGCAAAGAAGTTTGCTGGAATAAGGAAAGGGGATTATGTAAGAATTGTGCTCCTGAACTTGGAGAAGAAATGGCTGCTGCTCAAGCTCAACACGCTACACAAGAAGCTCATGCTCATGCTCGGATGTCAGAAGAAGAAAAACATCTTTCAGAAGAAGATTGGAAAGAACAAAAGAAAGCTGTTTGTCCTAATTGTGGTGCTAAATTAAAAGCTCATGCTGATTTTTGTCCAGAATGTGGGAAAGAGATAGCGGAAAAGAAAAAATGTCCAAAGTGTGGAGAGAAAGTTTCTGCTTCTCAAAAATTTTGTGATCATTGTGGGTCAAAATTAAAAGAATAAAATTTAGTTTATAAAAAATGTTTAAATAATGTCAGGAGTAGTTAAAAAGTCTGATTTATCAGGCTTTTTTTGACAATAAATACAGAAAGGGAGAAAATATTAAAATGTTTTAATCTAAAAATAAACCTTATGACATTTAATAGTTTTAATTTAGTTTCTATTTTTGCTGTTTTAGCTGCTATTGTTAATGGGTTGGGTATTTACGCAGTATTTAAGAATAAAGATTGGGTTCAGAAAGTTAAGAACAAATTAATGTGTTTTGCAGCAGGTGTTTTAATTTCAACTCCTTTAATTTTTGCCTTTCCTAAGGCTATTAAGAAAAATTCTTATGCTGGTCTATTGGCTTTGTGTGGCTTTTTATTTATGTTTTTAAGTAGTCGAATTATTCATCATAAAACCGGAGAGAAAAGTTTAGCTTTTGGTATTACTGCAGCTGAGGGTATAGCAATACATTCTTTTATTGACGGAATAATTTATAGTGCAACATTTAGTATTAGTCCTCTAATTGGTTTTTTGACGGCTTCAGGATTAGTTATTCATGAGTTTGCAGAAGGGGTTATTATTTTTTCTGCTTTAATTAAGGGCGGGGTAAAAAGAAAAAAGGCCGCTTTTTATTCTTTATTAGCCGCTTCTTTAACAACTCCTTTTGGTGCTTTTATTGCTTATCCTTTTGTGGTTAATCTAGATGATTCTATTTTAGGTTTATTGATCGGTTTTGTTGTTGGTGTTTTAATCTATATTTCCGCTTCTCATCTTTTACCCGAAGTTAGAGAAGAAGAACATTCTATCTTTTCTTTTTTAGGTGGAGTTTCTTTGTCTTTTTTGGTCGTTCTAAGTAAAATTATTTAGAGTAATCATTCTTAACGATTATTTTGAGAAAGATTAAAGAGCGAAGATTTAAAATTTATTTTTATAAATAACTTTGCTTTTAAATAATAATGTTTTTAAAATTAAAAAATTTTAAATTATTTTTTGACAATGAATATAGAAAAAGAGAAAATATAATAATATGAAAAGAGAAAATTTTAAAATTAAGGTTTTCAAATTTATTGTAGTTTTTCTTTTATTAGTTTTAGCTATTCCAGTTTCAGCGAGTTCTTTATCTTTCAATTATTTTCTTCAGAAATTCGAAAATGTAGCTCAAAGATATGATCGAGGAGAGATATCTGTTTCCCAAATGATTGTTTTTCTTGAGTATTATAAAAAGGAGAACGATCAATATTTAAGAAGAAACAATATTCCTGGTTGGCAAGATGTAAGCTCTTTAAATAAATATAAATATCAATATGGTCATAAAATCCAAACTCATGACATTAATGTTTATTTAGGAACTTATAAAGTGAAAGAAGGTTATTATAATTTTGGTTATAGTATTGGAGGGAGAAGACTTCCTGAATCTTATTTAGAAAACGAATGGCCAAAAGAAATTGAGGCTTTTAAAGAAGATTTGAAAAATCAATTTAAAAAAGAAAATCCTAATTTTGAAAAATTAGCTAAACAATTGTTTGAAATTGAAAAACCTATGGATGAATATAATAGGTGTATAAGCCGTACAAATTCAATGGAAGAAGTTGGAAATGAAGAACTACCCGATTATCTTAAAGGTCAATACTATCTTATTCAACCAGACAATGGAAGGAAGTTTAAAGATACCATTCTAGAAGAAAGTTATGATGATTGTTTAGATAGATGTTGGTACGAAGAACGTTGTGAGGAGTTTTGTAGTTCTTATAAAAGTGAAATTGTTTTTGCAGTTAATTGTTCAAGAGAGGACAAAAAGAATTATTTCTCTGTTGATCACCAAGGGCAAAATGAAGAATTTGCCGAGTTTGTAAATACATTGAGTTCTTATTTAAATTCGGAATTTAAAAAAGAAAAATGTTTTGGATATGACTCAGCTTTGTATTTTAGAAAAAAACTTCAAAACTCAATAAATAAAGATTTTTTTGATTGGTATATTAATTTTTTAAATAATAATGAAAAACAAGACGCACCTATCGGCTTTACAAGGTTAATGGATTTTTTGATTAGGAATGAAAGAAGGGTTTCAGGATTGTTAAAATGTAAGGGGTATAATTCTTGGCCTGATGAATTTCAAAAAATTGAAATAGACTATCAAAGTGGAAATAAAGAATTTCATATTTGGGAAGAAAAGGTTTCGAGAGGTGATAATTTTAAGACTTGGAGTACTCTCTACAAGTATAGATTAATACCAAGTAAAGAAGAGATGAAAAAAGATATTCAAGAAAAACTTTCTCAAAAAAGTACTTTCGGACCATCTGAAGTTGAAAAAGAGGAAATCAAGAAAAAAAAGGAAGTAATGGAAATTATTAGTAAACTTGTTAGTGGTTTTGGAAATTCTTTAGATTTTGCAGTAATTTTAAATAATAATGAAAGTCAATTTTTAAAAAGATATATTAAAATTGATAAAGACATAATTTTCGAGGTATCAGATAATCCAGTAGATAATTTGGATTTTACTGTTACTTTAGATCTTAATGATCTTTATGATTTTGCGAACCAAATGACCTCAATTGATAGTCAAAAAGTAAGAGGTCCTTCATGGGTTGATACTGAATCCAGAACTCCAATAATGATTAAGGAAAGAATTGGTTTAATTTTTAATCTTTGGAATAGTATTTCTTTTGATTCTTGGCTTACTAAATTTCGAATTATTTTAAAAGCTGGGAAAATAATTGATTATTTAAAGGAAATTAAAAACCCATCTGGCCAAGAAGAGGCGGTTATTCAACAAATAGAAGGGCAATTGCAAAAAGGTTTTTAAAAATATAAAGCTTGTTAAAATGTTTTTAAATATTTTTTTAGTTTTTAGTATCGTTTTTTTAAATATTTTTTGGTATAATAAACCAACATGTGTAAAAAGGTTGAAGCAATATTAAGTTTTTTAATGACACCTAGCGTATCGAGGTGTTTTTTTTAATATAAATATGAATAAAAAAGTTTTATTTAGTTTGTTGATTAGTATCAGTTTTGTTTTATTATTAACGGTTTCTTTTTCAAAAGAAGCTTTAGCTCGTTATTCTGAAAAGATTGGTTGGTATGATTTATATGATAATGATCTTCAATTAAGTGGAGATGAGAATGATTTTTCTTTTCCTTGTGAAGGGTCTGTAGAAAAAATTTATGGTAATCCGGGAGAATGTTATAACGTAAAAATGGGAGAAACAAAAGAAATAGAGATTGAACCTTTTACTTTGGTTTCTTTTTCTAGTAGTTGTGATGTTAAAAATGATGCTGTCTGTCTTGGTGATGGGGGTCGTTGTAGCGTTACAATACCTGAACCCTATCAGAGTCTAAATATTAAAGATTCTGATGGGTATACCTATATGTACGTTGGTGATTCAAGTGCAACCTTAGAATATGGATGTAACCAATGTGTTTATGGAACATTTTATTATTTTGCAGCTCCAACAGAATGTAAAATAACAATAAGTACTCAAGAATTTGATTCTTGTGGTCGTTATTGTGGTGAGATTTTTGGAGGAACCGGAAAGATGGAACCTTATTGGGGGAGAGACATTTGTAATTGTTATTGTCCTGATAAAGTTGTTGAAATAGGAGAAAAACATTACAAGTGTAAAGGAAAATTAGAAGAAGAAGGATTAACTCCAGAAACGTTCTTAGAAATTATCAATCAAACCTTAGATTCTGACAAGAAAGAAGCCTTAATTGGTTTAGAGGATATTAGAGATAAAGAAAAAAAGATTGCGTTTGTTAAAAAACAATTAGGAATTGATTTAAGTGATGCAAAAGTTAATACAGAACCAGGAAAGAAAATGTATATTATTTATAGTGAAAGTATTGATGAGTATAGAGAGAGTTGGATTGCAATGAATGGCAAGTTTCTTGCTGCTCTTTATATGGCTGATGTTTTAAATGTACAACCACAAGTTGTTCATGCTAAAGATTCTAATGAAGCTTTTGAGTATATGGTTCTTCCTGATGGAAGAGATATTTTTTATTTTTCTCATCAAGACAAGTCTTCTATTGAGGAAATAGAACCAGATGATTTACAAACTCAATTTAGAATGGCTAAAATGAGAAATTTAACCAAAATACATGGTAAAGAAAAAGCTAATGAAATGATTAAAGAAATGGGTTGGGAACCTTTTGAGTCTTTAGGAAAGGAACATTTTGTTAGTTTTACTTGTAATGGTGCTAACAATGAAGAAATGATCAAGAGAACGGTTAAGAAAGGTGGAAAATATTATGCTCATAAAGGTAAATTGTATTCAGCACCTGGTACTTTTTTTGGAACTCAAACATTAGAAAAATATACAAGAGATTAATAATTTAAAAAAATGAAAAAATTAAAGATATTTTTAATCGGTTTAGGGTTAATTTTAATAGTTTATTTTGCTTTTTTTCATTATTTCCCAAATAAAGAGGAAAAGATTGTTATTAACGACTTCAAAGAACAAGGGATTGAAGATAGTAAAGTTCAAATTAAAGAGAATCAAATTATTATTGATTATTCTCAGTCAACTGATTTTGAGAACAAAAATGAACTTTATAGTAATTGGGCTTATATTTTTACGAGAGCTGGAAAAGTAACTTCAACAGCTACTACAGTAGTTATAAATTGTAAGTTTGATGATGGAGAAAAGGTAAAAGTGAGCGCTAGTAAAAGTGATGTTGATGATTTTTTAAATTGGAAGATAAAAACAGACGAATTTCTTCAAAGGATAAAAATTGAACCCTTAACTGAGGGACCAGCAATTTAAAATGTCTAAAAAAATATTAATAATAATTTTTAGTTTGATTGTTATTAGTTCTTTGTTTTGGTATTTTAACCGAGATGTTGATTTCGAAAGTTGGGAAAGTTATCAAAATTCTCGTTATAATTTTAGTTTAAATTATCCCAAGGGTTGGATTTTAGGGGAGCGAGAGACTAATAATGCGGGACGGGTTTTTTATAGTCCAGAGAAAAAAGTTGAATGTTATGCTTATGGGTTTGCCAATAGTCTTTTAAATGAAGAAGGAAATTCTCAAACTTTAGATGAATTTATTGATTGGTTTTTAGAAAACAAAGAATTAATTTCAAAAGAGGAGCAAAAAATAGATGAAGAAAAAGCTATTTACCTTTTATTAAAGCAAGATAATAATGTTTGGGATGCTATCTATACTTTAAATAAAGAGAGAGGGATAGGTTTGTATTGTATTTATGAAAATATGGAGACTAGAAATCAATCTACTAATATTTTTAAAGAAATGAAAAATAGTTTTAAATTAGATGAAGAAATTACTTTTTCTGGTCAAGATTGTACTAATTTGTTAAATGGATTAATGGAGCCATTAAAAGACAGGCAAGTTTTTATGGATGAGAATTATACAGAAGTGACGACGATTTCTACAGAGAATTGGGATAAAGAAAGACTGCCTCAAAAAGTAAATAATTTAGAGGATAAAAATTATACTTGTTATCCAATACCATTTGAATATTCTGATCAATTATCAGGGGGAGGTATTAATGCTCAACCAGAAGTAATAAAAGTAAAATGGAGTTGTGAGCTTGAGTATGATCAATGGTATTATTTATCACAAGATCAATCAACTTTATTATCTTCTTATCGTTCTGAAGGTTTTAATTGTCAAAAGAGGGAATGTTTTTCTGAAAATGGCCAAATAGATTTTGTTTGGCTTTGTAGTAAATAATTCAAAAATATGAATAAAAAAATAATTATTTTTTTAGGGGTAGTTTTAGTTTTAGTAATAGCTTATTTTTCTTTTTATGAACCAGATACTTTATCTCCAAAAGGTCGAGTTTCTCAAGTCGTTGATAATTATATGAAATATACATTAGGTTCTTTATCGGACTCTAAAATAGATTACGATAAAGCAAGATTACTTTTAACTGAAAGTTTAAAATCAGAGTTTCAAACTCCTGCTTTTATTCCTCACTCTTATTGTATTCAGGATGGACCTGAAAAAGTTCAAGTTGATTCAATTAATTTTTCTGTTAATGATCAAAATCAGGCTTTAAGCAGAGTATTTGTAAAAGCTAAATATGGAGAAGATTGGGTTGAAGTGTGGGAGTTTCATTTAATTGAACTAGAAGATGGTTGGTTAATAAATAGTATTGAATGTTTACAATGAATAAAAAAATAATCTTTTTAGTTTTTATAATTATGTTGCTTGGGCTTGGGGTTTGGTTTTATTCTTTTAAATCTGAAGACGTTGTAATTATTATTTTTGAAGACTTAAAAGAAGAAACAGAAATTAATTTTTCTGAAGTTCAAGATTGTAAAATTAAATGGTTTTTGGAAAAAGAAGAAGGTGTTGAAGAGAGGAAGGCAGATGGAAAGAAAATGAAAGCTTCTATGGTTTCCGAAGAAAGCCCAGATAAAATTATCGATTTTTTAGAAAAAAATGGTTTTGAGATGAGTCCACATAATGTAGCCGATGGAACAGTTGCCGGATTAGTTGGTTATCGTAAAAAAGATATTGTTTGTACTCTTGCTAGTGGAGTGACTGGTTATCAAGAAGCTGATATTGGTTGGAATCCTGAAGACTATAAAACTCTTGATTTTGTTTTGAGTTGTGGAATCTTAGAATAAGTTTTATATTTTGTTTGACAAATTGTGATTTTGTTTTATATTTAAGATAGTTCATTAGGTGGTGAATAGATTGGATATTAAAGAAGAAGAAAAAAAATTAAAAGAATTGAAAAAAGAATTAAAAAAAGAATCTAATTCTTTAAAAGCAATAGAAAAAGAAGAAAAAAAATTAAAGAAAGAAATAAAGAAAAAAGAAACAGAGCTGAATCGAGAACGATGGTGGCTAAATTAAATCGTTCTCATTTTTTTTACTTTTTAAATTTTAAAAGTTATTATAAGGACAATTAATCATAATTTAAAAATAATATGTCAATAGAAAAAATTTCATCAAGAAAACCTAAAGAAAAACATAAATTTGAAAAAGAAAGAATCAAAATTAAAGAATTGAAGGAAAAAGCTACTAATCTTAAAAATCAGAAAGGGGAGAAAAAAGAAAAAATAGAAAAATTAAAAGAAAAGATTAATAATAAAAAATTTAAAATAGCTATTGGGGAATTAAAGGGTATTTATCAAAGAAGTTTTATTGAAAAGCAGAATAAAAATGTTGAAGCTAGGGGACCAGAAAATGAAAAAGAAATTATCAAGAACCTTAAAAAAGAATTAGTTAATTTACCAGTTGATGAAGATTATCATCAGGAACATTTGAAAATTTTAGAAATTATTGCTGATTTTAAAAATGAATGTCCGGAAGATTATGAAGAAGTTTTTGGTAAAAATGAAGAGATTCCAGCCACTATTATGACAAGTTTGGGTGCAAGATATGATTCCTTAACCGAAAAACATAGAGATGAATTAAGTGAAGTAATGAATAAAATAGTGCGTGGAAAAGAAAAAGAGGGTAAGGTTTCAAAGGAAGATATAGGAGGAATTGAAGATCTTGTCGAAAAAATGAAGAAGGGTGGAAAAGAGCCTAAATTAGGGAAGAAGATTAAAGATAGATTAACAAAAAGAAAAAATTTAGAAAAAGCAAGAGAGTCTCAATCTTTGGAGAGTGAATTTAAAAAAATTGGTAAAATTATTGACCAAAAACAGAATGAGTTGTTGGACAAAGTAGAAGATAAAAATCTAGTTATGAAAAAAATTTTAAATAGAAAAATAATGAGTTTAGAAGATACGTTAAAAGAAGCTGGTGAATACTATGATGAGTCTAATCTTGAAAAATTAAAAGAGATAAGAAAAAGTCTAGATAAGGATGGTGATGATACTTCTGGGTTTAGGAGGGTATCTAAAAAAATTAAAGATTTCTTTTCAGGTTTAGAAAATTAAAAATTAGGCGATATTTTAAAAAGCCGAGATTTTCTACTCGGCTTTTTGATTAGCTATTTTTTATTGTAATTATTTTAAATAAAAAACTAGACTTTTTTAATATTTTTTATATATTAAAACTAATGTTCGTTAAATTGTAAGGAGCTTAAAAATGTCAAAAAAAATAGCAAGTACATGTCTTCCGGATTTTTTAAGTAAATACCTTTTTTATTTAAAAAAGGATGAGATGTTTATGACTGAAGTTGTTAGGATGTGTTTGAATAAAAAAAAGAATTTAATTGATTTTGATCCAGACTTTAATTATCAAGGCCTAGAAGTTAAGAAAGAAATTAGAACAACTTTTATCTTAGAGAGGAGGTTTTAACAAAAATGCGAAGAATTAAGAATCTATTACCTGGTATGGCAAGGTCAGCTATTATCACTCTTTGCTTATTATTTAGAAATATAACAGTTAATAGCTTATTAGAATCGCTAAAAGGGTCTCCGGTTTTTTTACCTTCTTTCTATTGCGGAAAGGAAAGATTTTCATTAAATGAGAGGTTTTCCTTGATGAAAGGAAGAACGACCATGACTGTTCGTCTTACTTCAAATCTTAATCAGGCTTGTGAGACTCTTAAGGAAGAAAAAGTAAATCTTTCGCAAGTCGTAAGAACTTGCTTAAAAGATAGGGTTAATATAGATGACTATCTAAAACTTTTTGGTTTGTATTTAAGAAACTTAAATACTGGTGAAAAAAAGATTAGAACTTTTAATTTAAGCCTTAGAACGATTGATAAAATGAATCAAATCAATCAAATATTAAAGTCTTTTTCTAAAACTGTTACTTGTAATTTATGTTTATTGTTTCAGAACTTAACAGTTGATGGTTTACTACAAAGGATTAAAGGGAATATCTGAAGTCTTAAAAAAAGACTTCTTTTTTTTTGATTATTTTTTTTATAATATTAAGAGTATGAAAGATAAAAAAATTAAAGAAAAAAATAAGGAAAGAGTTAGGAGAGCTATTAGTAAAATTTTTGAAATAGAAGAAAATGGTTTAAAAAGAATTAAATTGGTTATTTCAAAAATTAAACCTTTTTTAAATTCTAGGTTTGTTAACAAAGAAAAAATTTATAAGGCTCTTAAAGATTGCTCCTCTATTCAAAATAAAAAAAGATTTACAGAGAGAGTGTTAAATATTATTCATCCTTTTTTTAATTTAGAAGGTAAAGATAGAGAAGAAATAAAAAGAAAAATATTTTTAAAGGAGGGTAATTTTAAACCTTTAAATGAAATATTGTCTTATAGTGAACATTTTTATAATCAAGAAAAAGTAATTCATGTTCATTTAGCTCCGGCAAGAGAATTAAAAAAAGAAATTGGTGATTTAGCTTTTTTTCAGTTAATTAGAAAAGGGTTTAAAAAACTAGCTAAAATTGTTAAAAAAGATAAAGAGGTTAAAAAAGTAGTAGCTGCTTCTTGGTTAATAGCTAAAAAGCCTAAATTAGTTAAAAAATTTGGTTTTAAAATAGAAGGAGAAGTAGGTAAAAAATTTAAGAGAGAACACTTTCCTTACGAATCTGATAATGATAAAATAATTAAGTCCTATATTGAAAGAGGAAATTTTATTAAAAAGTTTTTAAAAAATAATTAATAATAAGTACATATGTTTAACAAAGAGAAAGGAAGTATTAAAAATTTTATAATTAGTTTTTTATTACTAGCGTTAATTGGAGGGGTTTTTTGGTATTTTAATCAAGACCAAGATGGAGAAATTTCAATCGAATCTGATTTTGGTTCTAAAATTGTTTATACAACAAACACAGATCAAGAAACTAAAAAATTCATTGAGCATTGTGGTAATTTAGGAGGAGTTTTTAAAGAGTGTGGAACAACCTGTAAACCTGATGCTGATATGTGTGCAACTGTTTGTGCTTTTACTTGTGAGGAAATTGATCAAAAAGAAAGCGAGGAAGAAAAAGAATTAATTTTAAGTCGTTATTTTAACGAAGGTTTTGATTTTAGTTTAAAATATCCTAAAGAAGATTGGAATAATTATGAAAAAGATTCTTCTAATTTAAGTTCTAAATTTAATTTTTATCTTAAACCATCTGGTATTCCTTTAGATTTACCCTTAGATCATCTTGCTAATGTTAGCAATGTCTCTGTTTTTCCAGAAGGAGTTGCGACTGAAGGCTTATTTGGAAAAACAAAAGAGATAGATTCTGATTTTGGTTTTGAAGTAACTGATGACTCTAAAATTTATATTTTAGAAGATGGAACTCCCTTTGCTGCTTATTTAAAACCAAAAAATTATCCTGAATCATGGACTGAGGATGGTTTTGTTTGGATGAGATTGAGGGTTGATGATTTAGAAACAAAATGTTTAAAAGATGGGGAGGAGATTCAAGGAGAGTGTAATCCTTTAACTGATAATGTTGAGGTTGTTCAGACTGGTTCAGTTAATCAAGACTTATGGAGTCAAGAAAAAGAAATTATTAAAACCTTCCAATTTTTAAATGAATCAATGAAGGGGGAGGAATTGTTGTTAGAGGGTTTGGATGGAAAAATTGAAAGCCCTTTAACTATTAAAGGAGCGGTAAGTGGTTCTTGGTATTTTGAAGGTTCTTTTCCGGTAGTTCTAACGGATTGGGATGGAAGGATAATTGCCGAAACTAATGCTGAAGCCCAGGAGGATTGGATGACTGAAGATTTTGTTCCGTTTGAGATTAATTTAAAATTTGATAAGCCATACGAGGAAGGAGCATCAGATTTTATGAAAAAAGGAAACTTAATTTTTGAAAAGGCTAATGCTTCTGGTAAACCAGAAAATAGTGATGCTTACGAGATTAGGGTTGAGTTTAAATAAAAAATGACTCTTCCTTGGGCAATAATTTTATTTTTAGTTTTAAGTCCGATTCTAATTCCATTATTAGGTCTAACTATTTTTTTCATTAAAATTTTTATTGATTTTTTTGGATTTTTGTTTTTTTTTTTTGGTATTTTCTTATTTTTTGTTCCCGCCTTTATTATTTTTGCTTTATTTAGAGGATTATTGTTAATGGTAACTAGATTTGGTTGGTGGGGAATTTTATTTATTATTACTTTAGTTTGGTTGTTAAATTTGATTTAAATTTAGATTCTTATTAAGATTTAATTAAGATGTTATTGAGACAAATTAGAAATTGCGAAGCTTGTTGCGCCTCTTTTAAAGAGGTTGGTTAAGTTTTAGATTTCTAATTTCGTTAATCAACCTCTTTTTTGAAAGAGGTTTTTTTATTATTAATTTATTTAAAGAAAATGAATATTTTAAAAACAATTGGAAACACCCCTCTTATTAAAGTTGATAATGTTTTTGCAAAATTAGAAACCACTAATCCAAGTGGCAGTATTAAAGACAGAATGACTTCCTTTATGATTGAAAAAGCTGAAGAACGAGGTGAGTTAAAAAAAGGAGATAAAATTATTGAGGTTACTTCTGGTAATACTGGAATTTCTTTTGCGATGATCTCAACTATTAAAGGTTATAAATTTTTTGCGATTATGCCAGACTCTATGAGTTCTCAAAGAAAAAAGATAATGGAGTCTTTTGGCGCTCAAGTAATTTTAACGGATGGGAAAAGAGATATGGTTGGAGCAATTGAAAAATATGAGGAAGTAATAAAAGAAAATAAAAATGCTTGGTTACCAAAACAGTTTGAGAATCAAGATAATTTTTTAGCTCATAAAGAAGGGTTGGGAAAAGAAATTATTAAAGAAAAAAAAGAAATTGATGCTTTTGTAGCTGGAGCAGGAACAGGCGGAACTTTAATTGGCGTTGCTAAAGCTTTGAAAGAAGTTAATTCAAAAGCTAAAATTATTGCTGTTGAACCAGAGAAGTCAGCTGTTTTATCTGGTCGAAAACCAGGAATTCATCGAATTCAAGGGATTGGGGAGGGCTTTGTAACTCCTATTCTAAAGAATAATAGAGATTTAATTGATCAAGTTATTACTGTTGAAAGTTCAGAGGCGATTCGAGCCTCTAAAGAGCTTGCAAGAGATTATGGGGTCTTAGTTGGAATAAGTTCTGGGGCTAATTTTTTAGCAAGTCAAAGGGTTAGTCGAAACTTTAATAATGTGGTTACCGTTTTTCCTGATCGAGGAGAGCGTTATTTAGATTAAAATCATTTTATTTGTTAAGATAAAGATAGTTAAATAATCTTTTTAAAAATGAAAACAAAAGAAAAAAATAATTTAATATTTATTAGGCTTTTTCCAGGAGAAGAAATTTACAAAAACTTAAAAGAAGCTTGTAAAAAACACTCTCTTCAAACTGGTGTAATTTTATCAGGAATTGGACAAGTTAAAAATATTGAACTCGGTTATTTTAAAGAGAAAGGAAATTATACTCCTCAAAGCTTTGAAGAATCTTTCGAATTGTTATCTTTAAATGGTAATATTATTAAAGATGATGATTATAATTTTCATCTTCATGCTGTTTTAGGAAACGAAGATAAAAAATCAATTGGTGGTCATTTAATTAAGGCTCAAATTTCAGTGACCGGTGAAATTGTAATATTAAAAACCAATCTTCAACTTAAAAGAAAAAAAGAAGAAGAGACTGGTTTAGATGGTTTATATTTAAATTAAAAAAGAAAATGAATAAAAAAATAATAATTTTAACTTTTTTACCTCTTTTATTTCTTAGTTTTTTAACTTACGAATATTTTGAAGAAGAAAAAGAGAATTCAAAAGTTGTCGAAGAAGGAACTAGTTTTATTCAGGAAGGTGTTTTAATTAAAAACAATCCAGGCCTTGAAGAAGAGGTTTGGTATCTTTCTTACGAGAAGGCAGGTAACCCTGGTCTTAAAATTAAACTTAAGTTTGATAAAGAAAGTGATTGTATAATAGAAAAAGAGGTTGATTGTTTGAATTTAAGTGAAGAATTAATTGGAACTAAAGTTCAAATTGAAGGTTCTGAAAAGAATAATCAAGTTTTAGTTTATTTATTAAAAAAGAAGGTAGAAAAAAGTGAAAACGTTCAAGATATAGCTAGAAATTGGATTAAAAATAATTCTCCTACCTATAATTATGATGGGGAAAAATTAACTTTTATTGAAGAAAGAGGTTTAGATTTAGTTGATTGTGAAAATTGTTATGAAATTGAATATAGTTTTCAGTCTCGACATTCTGGTTATGGTAATAGGGAGGGTGAAAATTTAGCTCAAGTTATTACTAATCATAATATTGTAGTTTTGGTTAAGGATGGTGAGGTAAACAGGGTTGTTACTGACCAAAAATATGATGAGATAAATCAAGAACTTTTAGAAAAATAAAAATAATCTAGTTTCAGAAAAAGAATTTTCAAAGCTAGAAAAACAAGCAGAAAAAAAGAAATTTCTTTAACTAAGTATTTATCTTGTTCTGATTTTGTTTCTCGCTAAAGAATATTACAGGAGAGGAGAGACCCGGGCTTTTGTCTGGGTTTTTTAATTTGACTTTTAAAACCTTTTTCTTAAACTGCATCTAGGTGTTTAAAATTGAAAAAACAAAAGAAAAAAGAAAAGAAGAAAAAGAATAAAAAGAAGAAAAAGAAGAAAAAGAAGAAAAAAGAATCTCTCTCTTTATTTATGAAATTTTATAAAGAGAGTTTAAGAATTATTTTGAAAAAAGAAAAGTAATTTTTTTTAAAGCTTGTTTAAAACAAGCTTTTTTATTTTTGCTATAATGAATAGCGTCGATTTATAAAAAAAATAATTTAAAAAATAAAATGTTGTCAAAATTTCCAATAGACTTAAAAAAGGTTAAAAAAGAAAAACTAGATCAAGAAATTTTAAGGGCTGGAATTATTGCAGAATTAGATGCTATTAGTTTTTATGAGCAAATGGCAGCTATGACTGATGATAAAAATTTAAAGAAAGTTCTTTTAGGTGTTGCTAAAGAAGAAAAAGAACATGTTGGTGAATTTCAAACCTTATTATTAGAAAAAGATAAGGAGCAAGTTGAAGAAATGAAAGAAGGAGAAAAAGAAGTTAAGGAAATGCTTAAATAAAATGACAAAATTAAGGCAAATTTATAAGTGTAATGTTTGTGGTAATATAACTGAAATTTTACATACTGGGCAGGGAGAATTAGTATGTTGTGGAGAGCCAATGGAATTATTAAATGAGAAAGTAAAAGATGAGGGTTTAGAAAAACATGTTCCAGTTATAAAAAAGAAAGAAGATAAAATTAAAGTAATAGTTGGTTCAAAAGAGCATCCAATGGAAGAAAAACATTATATTGAATGGATTGAAATTATTTTCAAAAGTGGAAAAGCAATTAAAAAAATGCTTAATTTTGAAGATGATCCTAAAGCCGAATTTTGTAGAGATGGAAAAGTTAAAAAAGTAAGGATTTACTGCAATATTCATGGCTTATGGAAAGCAGAATAATTGTTGATAAGCAAAGCCGAGCATCTAGCTCGGTTTTTTGTTATAATAAACTTATGAATAAAATTGAAAAATTAAAATTTTCTTTTTATGGCTTATTAGTTGGGTTAATTATTTTTCCAGTCTTTACTTTAGGGGATAGTTTTGCTTCTTTTTTAATTCAGGGTAAATCTAGTAAAGAAGCAATTGGGATTTTAATTGAACAGGCCCAACAATCAAAACAGGTAGATAGGCTATCAAATCGAATTGATAATTTAGAAAAAGAACTAGAAAAAGAAATTGCTTGTCGTAAAGCAGAAGATATTTTTGAAGAAGCTGATTATCTTTATTGGCAAGGCTATCACCGAGTTATTAAGGTTAAAAGTATAAAACAATTAATTTCGGTAACAGAAGAAATGATAGAAGAAGAAGATAAAGATAAAAAAGAATCTTTAAAAGAAAAATTAAAAAAATTAAAAGATTTAAATAAGGATTATCTTTTAATGAAAGAAAAGTGTGAAAAATAAAAATGAATAAATTTTTTAAAATTTTAATATTTTTAATAATAATCGGATCTTTTTTTATTGGTTATTATTTATATCGAGATTATCAGGAAAATCAAAACATTGAATTGGTTGAAAAAAACCAAATAATCCAAAATTTAAAAGAAGAATTAGCTTTATTAGAAATAAAAAATAATACTTTTTCTAAAGACGAAAAAAACCCTAAAGAAATGGCTCAAGATTTTAATGAAGATTATAAAATCAGGAAAAGGATTTTAAAAAAATCAGATAATATTAAGGGGGTTTATGTTACTAAATTAATTGCTAATTCATCTGATTCGGGAGCTCAAAAAGTTTTAAACAAAATTAAAAATCTTTTAAAAGAAACAGAATTAAATGCTGTTGTTATTGATGTTAAAGAGGCGGATGGTTTTTTAATATCTAATACTTTAAAAGAATTAATTAAAGAGTTGCATAATGATGATATTTGGGTAATAGCAAGAATGGTTTGTTTTAGAGACAATTCTTTAGTAGATACAAATCCTAACTTTTATATCAAAAAAGAAGACGGAGACTTTTGGACAGATCATAAAGGGTATTATTGGCTAGACCCTTCCAGTGCTCAGGTTCAAAAACATTTAATTGATTTATCTTATAAAGTAATTGATGCTGGTTTTGATGAAATTCAATATGATTATATTCGTTTTCCAGTTGATGATGAAGAAATTATTTATCCTTTTTATGAAGAGAAGAAACAAAAAAGAGATATTATTAGAGAATTTGCTTTAAGAGTTAGAAATAACCTAAGGGATTATAAATCTGATATTATTTTATCTGTTGATTTGTTTGGAGAGGTAGCAACAAGAGGTTATTCTTTAGATATTGGTCAAAATATTGATGATTTTGTTGATACTTTTGATTATATTTCTTTTATGATTTATCCAAGTCATTATTTTGGTGGTTTTGCTGTTGGAAAAGACTTTGAAAGAGGGTTGCCAGCCTTATACTATCCTTATGAATCAGAAAAAATTAAAGAAGTTGTTTCTAACCATCCTTACGAAGTTGTTTCTCGTTCTATTTTCGAAGCTCAAGATTATATTTCTGATTATTATTCTGAGTTAGAATTGCAGCCTCAATGTGTAGGAAAAAATTCTTTCTTATATTGTTCAAAAGCTAAAATTAGACCTTGGTTACAAGATTTTGATTTAAAAGCGGATAGTGATCGAGAAATAAAATATGATGCCGAGAAGGTCAGGGCTCAAATTGATGCTTCTGAAGAAAGTGGAGCTCATGGTTGGTTATTATGGAACCCTTCTAATGTTTATACTAAGGGAGCTTTATTGACAAATTAAATATTTGTGTTATTTTTTAGGTATGAATGTTTATGATCTTTTAAACGAAGATTGGATTCAACGAAATTTAGTGGTTGAATCTATGAAGTTAGAAATTTTTAATTTTTTTTAAAAATCGAGTGAATAATCCTCGATTTTTTTGTTATAATAAAATAGCTATGTCGAAAGAAATGAACAAATTATTAGACCTTATAAACAAAAAAGAGAAAATGGTTGCTATGGTAGCACCCTCTTTTTTAGTTGATTTTGAATATCCAGAAATTATTGGAAAATTAAAAGGATTAGGTTTTGATAAAGTAGTTGAAGTTTCAGCTGGTGCTATAGAAACTAATAAGCAACTAAAATCTTTATTAGAAGAGAATCCTGATAAGAAATATATTAGTAGTGCTTGTCCGGGTATTGTTTACTGGATTAAAAATAAATATCCTAATTTAGTTAGTAATTTAGCTCCAATAGATTCTCCAATGATAGCTACAGCTAAAATGGTTAAAGAAAAATATCCAGAATTTAAAAAGGTTTT